>JAZRWL010000131.1:0-6689 GCA_045599685.1 Lachnospiraceae bacterium | reverse complement strand
GTTCTCTGTACTGGTCCACTTCCATCTCATGATAAAAACCGGCCAGCTCCTGCCATTTTTCTTCCGTTCCGGCCTCACCGCGGTGATCGGCGATACCGACCTCGTCACGCAGTATCCTTCCGAAGTAATCCGAGAGCTTTTCCGCGCCGGAAAGATTGAGATGTAGGCCATTATCGTATGTATCAGTGGTAAAGTCAATACCGACTTCATCCGTGACCTCGAGGAAATTGTAATATCTGAGACCATGCTCCTGCGCATAATCCCCGATCTGTGTCTCCCACTCGTCATACCAGACGGGGCTGATGCTCGGAGCCTTTATAAGGATCAGCTCCACGCCTTTTTCCTCGCACAGAGTACGGATCTTTTCCATATATTCCCACGCCTTATCGCCGAAGGAATAATCGGCGAGCGGCCTGACTGACGGAAGGGTCGTGACCGGGCGCACATCCACTCTCATCAGATAGCCCTGATGGAAATAGCGCTCGCTCTTGAACATATATTCAAGATCCTCAGAGGTAAGCTCATTCCAGCGGGAATGATAACGAAGCAGCGGGAACACATAGGAAATGAAGCTTTCCTCCTCCGTCATCGAGGCCCTGATATTGTCGATCTTCGATGACGACCAGCGCATACCGTCTATAGACATACGGTTATAAGCCTCGTTCTGAGGCTCGTTGTACTTCATTGAAAGGACATTGAACACTACGGCCTTCGGCGTCTCATAGCTGAGTATCTCCTCCAGAGAATAGTAGCTCTGCCAGATGAGCTGCTGCGCGCTGCCGCGGATATAGCTCGTGATACCGTACTGCTCCCACATCCTCACCGGAGAAAAATTCTCATATACCTCGCAGTCGCCTACGAAGATCACATCATTGCCGCCGATATGATCGTAATAATCTCCTATCAGCTGCCCCTCGATGATATCATTGTACTTCGGCATCAGGAGCCGCTGAAGGAACCAGAAGCCGCCGCAGAACACGGCAAGAGCCAGAATTATCGAAATGATCCGCTTTCTCACTGCCGCCTCCTAAAACTGATTATATATGAACTGGCTCGAATCGTAGCCTATGCCGTAGGCTCCGAACACCAGCACCGCAAACACGAGGATGATTATCACCGCCGCGGAAAAAGCCGCGCCGCGTCTCTCGATATTCGCGCGGATATCGTCCTTGTTCCTATATCTCACTATGCTCACGAAAAGCATCATAATCACTCCGACGAGTACGACGATATAATCCGCTGCCGACAGTCCCAGTGCCGTGATCTCCGAAGAGAAGATCCCGCTCCAGCCGCCCGTGGTGAATATCGTCCCGACCTGACGGAAGGAGACCGGCACATCGCGGTAGACATCGAGGATACGTATCGCGCCCATCAGCCAGAATGTGCGGAACATCTGCAGGACGTCATACCAGAGTCTGTTCGTGGAAGGAAAACGCGCGTGGAACCGCTTGTAAAGAGGCTCGAGCTCGTAGGATACCACCGTCACGACGCAGTTCAGCATTCCCCAGACGATGAAATTCCAGGCAGCCCCGTGCCAGAGACCCGTCGCGAACCATACGACGATATTGGAAATATAGACGGTGACACGCTTTCCGACCTGCTTTCCCATGTGGTCGCGGGACCACTTTGATAGACGCAGCATGGGTCCGCTTACGCTGATCGGATAGAATATATAATCCTTGAACCAGCTGCCCATGGTGATATGCCAGCGCGTCCAGTATTCGTTTATATTCTTTGAAAAGTACGGAGTGATGAAGTTTTCCTCCATCCTGACGCCGAAGATCTCGCCCACACCTATGGTGATATCGATACCGCCGGTGAAGTCCGCATAGAGCTCAATCGCATAGAACAGGATGATGAGCACGACATAAGCTCCCCTGTAATCGTCCGGCATCAAAGCGAGTGCCTTGACCGCGGGCAGGAGCCTGTCGGCTATGACGAGCTTTTTGAAAAAACCCCAGGATATACGCAGAAGGCCGCGTCTGATTCCGGCCGGATCGAAATCATGCTCCGCATACAGAGTCTGTGAAAGCGTCTCGTAACGGCTGATAGGTCCCTGTATTATCTGCGGGAAAAAACTCACGAAGAGCGCGTATCTGAATACGCAGGTCTGCGCCGTCGCCTTTCCGCGGTATACATCTATGAGGTAGCCCATGCTCTTGAAGGTATAGAAAGAAATACCGAGCGGCAGGGCAAAATTCATGAAGGAGATCTCCGCATCAAAGATCGAATTGATGTTGTCGATCACGAAATCGGTATACTTAATAAATGCGAGTATACCGAGATTGAGCAGCAGGCAGGCAAGGAACCAGACTCTGGTGCGTTTTTTCGCGGCTGCCTTCGCCGCCCTGCGCTCTTCCTTCGTAAGTTCGCTCTTATGCGCTTCCAGATATGAGGCGTTTTCACGCTGGATGGAAGATATACGCAATGCGGCGAACCAGGTGGTGACTATCGTGACTGCGATATACGCCAAAAAGCGGACACCGGCATACGCATAGAAAACGGTGCTTCCTATGAGCAGCAGCATCCACTGGAATCTCTTCGGCAATATGTAATACAGTAAGAACAGACCGCACAGGAGCGCGATGAATTCATAAGAGGTAAAAAGCATGCCTTTTATTCGTCCTGAAGCCTTGAAATGAGGGTGTAAAGCGCCTCCGCGGAATTAAAATTGTCCGGAATGATCTCTTCGGCCGGGATGGCGACATCGAATTCGGTGTTGATCTCGGTGATAAGGCTGATGATATCGAAGGAATCGAGGATCTTGTCGTCGATCAAGGTATCGCAGCTGCCAAAATCCACCTCCGGATGCAGGTTCGATAATATCTCAAGTAACTGTTCCATTTTATTCTCCCGTAATAATCAAAGATATGCCGCGGGCAAAGCCCGCACCTCTCACTGTTTCTGCGCCGCGAGATAACGCTCCTTGAGCGTCTTGCGGTCGATCTTGCCGTTCGGTGTGTGCGGCAGCTCATCAAGCTGCTCCGTGACATTCGGCGCCATGTAGCGCGGCAGCTTCTGCTTGATAAAGGTCACGAGCTCAGCCTTCGCTACATCCCCCACATAATACAATACTATCTTCTTTTTGTCATCATCAAATATGCAGCAGGAAGTACGTATCGCGTCATGCTGATTGACTATGGCCTCTATCTCGCCGAGCTCGATGCGGTGTCCCATGTGTTTTATCTGATAATCCTTGCGGCTGAGGAATATCAGCTCGCCGCGCTCATTGTAGCGGGCCAGATCGCCCGTGCGGTATATTATCTCGTTATAAGCAGTATTCAGGGGATTCTGCACGAATACCTCTGAGGTTTTTTCGGGATTATTATAATACCCGAGAGTGACAGACGTGCCGCGGATGCAAATCTCACCGGTCTCTCCGGGAGCTGTGAGCTCGTTTTTTTCATTGAGGAGCAGGATCTCCGTGTTGCGGAAGGGCTTTCCGATGGGTATCACCTCGTCCAGGCCGAAATCACGCTCGACCCTGTAATAACAGCTCATTCCGGTGCACTCGGTCGGACCGTAAAGATTCGTGAACTGCGCATCCGGCAGCGCCTCACGCCACAGCTTGTACTGCTTTATCGGGAAAACCTCACTGCCGAAGGCTATGGTATGCAGATACTCGGGCTTTACGGTCTTGAAGGTACCGAAGGACGAGATCATGGTCAGTGCCGATACGACCCAGCAGACGGTGTTTATCTTTTTCTCGTTCAGAAATTCCACGAGCTTCGTCGGGAACATGAAAAGCTGCTTCGGCACGAGGTAGGTGGTAGCGCCGAATTTCAGCGTGGGATAAAGCTCCTTCAGGCAGGCGTCAAAATAAAGCGGCGTCTGATTGCCGAAAACAGTATCTCTGTTAAAGCCGAGCACCGATGAAAGCTGCTCGATATAATCGATCACCGAGCGATGGCAGGCGATGACGCCCTTCGGGACTCCAGTAGAGCCTGAAGTGAACACGATATATATCGGATCGGTGTCAATCTGCCTCTCCCTGATACCGGCGAGCACAGCATCGTCCACGGGAGTCTTTATTATTTCGTCATAGAGGAAGATCTCACCGTCGTAATGGAAGTCCTCCGCCATTTTCTTCGTGACCTCGTCACAGATGACAGCCTTCGGTTTCAGGCTCTGGAAGATCAGCTCGATCCTGTGACGCGGCATTTCCTCATCGATCGGAACATAGTAGCAGCTCGAATATACCACGCCGTAGAAGCTGACGATGGCATTCGGATGCTTCTGCATGAAAACGACGACAGGCTCACGCTTCAGCCCCTTCGCATGAAGGAAGGTACCTATCGCACGCGCATTTTCACATACCTCGCTGAAGGTGACCTGGTCGGTATCATTGGCATAAGCCGTCTTGTCAGGGACGACATTTACGATATTTTCAAGATATTCGAGTACATTTGTCTGCATTTTTACTCCTTTTTATACCGTTATGAGTTCCTCATACTCCGGCTTTACCGCAGCGCCGCAGGCCGCTATGGCGGCAGCGCTCATTATCTCCATCGCATCCGTAAAACCGGCGCCCAGAGGATAATTCTTCTTTACCACCGACAGCTCCGTGCAGCCGAGCACTATGATCTGTGCGCCGCGCTCACGCAGCCTGTCAGACACAGCCAGAAGCTCCTCCTTCGCGACGGGCCTTCCGGCCTTTACTCCGTCATATATGGCCTTCATGACGAGGGCCTGATCATCCTTCGGCGGAAAAAGAGTCCCGATCCCCGCCTCATCGAAGTGATCCCTGTATATGCCTACGGCGTTCGTTCCGTCCGTGGCGAGAATACCCGCCTGTCTTATCCCGCGCCGCTTCAGGTATTCCGCGGTGTTCCTTATCATATGCACGATCGGCAGCCCGATATCCTCTGTCAGTCTGTCATAAAAACGGTGTGCGGTATTGCAGGGGATCGCGAGCACCTGCGCCCCGATCTTTTTTAAATTCATACCGCCGCGCAACAGATACGGATAAGGGTCCCGGTCAGTGTCTCCCAGAAGGAAGGCAGTGCGGTCCGGGGTGGCGGGATTGCTGTCTATCAGCACATGTATATGCTCCTGATCCGTCTCCGCGGCGGTCATATCCGTGATAAGCTCGAGGAAGCGGGCCGTAGCCAGAGGCCCGAGGCCTCCTATCACTCCCAGTGTTTTCGTTTCAATATCCGTCATGTCCCTCGCCGTTGATCTCATATCCGTGCTGCAGCTTTTCCTTCGCGGACTCGGGTGCGAGCGACTTTTCATATACATAATAATAGCCTTCTCCCCAATCCTCGGTAAACTGCTCCACCTCTTCATCCGTACGCATAAAGCAGTACCAGTATTTCCCGTGCTCAGCGGATCTGGGACAGGTATCAAAGTGGTACCACTCGCCATTATAACAGACCATACTCCAGAAATGCTGTGTCTCGCCGCCCAGTCTCGTAATATCGACCGTTTTGAAGCCGGCCTCGTCAAGCATCGCTCTCGCCACGGAATAATATGTGAAGCAGTCGCCGTAGCATTCGTAAAAGCCCCTGATCGCCTCGGCGACCCAAT
Source organism: Lachnospiraceae bacterium (assembly GCA_045599685.1). Classification (GTDB taxonomy): domain Bacteria; phylum Bacillota; class Clostridia; order Lachnospirales; family Lachnospiraceae; genus UBA3774. The sequence continues at coordinate 1,160 of JAZRWL010000131.1, read as the reverse complement.
TTGACTTGTCCGACTCGTTCACATACTTCATATTGTATTTGATATACCAGAATATGTTATAGAGCTTTTCAAGCTCCGACATGTCCTCTGAAACGCACTCGGCCACCGCATCACGGGCAAGCTGTCTCATCTCCGCTTCATTGTCGGGATCGACCGTGGGCTTCACCACATGCACCACCGTTTCCGCGGCCGAGATATTGCCATCGGCATCCTCCGCGTAATAAACGACAGGATAATCGCCCTCTATCCTCAGATCCACGGCTGTGTTGTCAACCGAGAGCTTCGGCTCCGGATCTCTGTCGTCCGTGACGGTGATATCCATCTTGTACGAGATCGAGCTGTTTACCTCTACAGTGAGCTCCTTCACACCCTCTATTACCGGAGGTACGGTATCGGCGGCTGTCGTAGCCTCTGTCTCAGGCTCGGTCGTCGCCGGTTCGGTCGTAACAGGTTCTGTCGCCATCGCCTCAGTGACCGGATCGATGGCCGCCACCGTGAGCTCTTCGGTGCTGCCTTCAGTAAGCTCCGTACCAAAATCGGCCTCAGGTCCGGCGTCAGCCGTGCCGCATGCCGTAAAAGTCAACACCGCAGCGAGCATTATCGCCGCATACACTGCCGTCCCTCTGAAAAAACTGAATAACTTCACTTTTATGCCTTCGTTTTTTATGAAGTCCTCCCGGTATCCGCCTGTTTGCTCAGGCTGACCGGGATCTGGCCCCAGTTTTAATATGCGTCATGCTCCGGCTGATCGTTCATATCGGTAATGACCGTCTCATTCGTCGCGGGATACAGGGAATGATCGAAAACATGGCTGTTGTCGTGAGCCGCCGAATACTCTTCAAGCTGCGCGTCCGTCACCAGGAAGAAATAATCGCCGCCGCCGTCTCTCGGTGTCGCGTCGAAATGATACCAGCCGTCGCCCACGTCCACGAGGCTCCAGTAATGCGAGGAATGTGAGGTATCGCTCTTTACGACATCCTTATTTTTGATACCGGCCTCGGTAAGAAGCGCCTTCGCCGCGGCGAAATAATTGAAACAGTCACCCTTGTGCGTATCAAAGGCCTGGATCGCGCCCTTTACCCAGCTGCTCTTGTCGGAGGTCGCCGTATAATCGATCTCCCAGTTGCCCCAGAGCCAGATCTTGCGTGCCTTTTCATAAT
>JAZRWL010000130.1:0-2612 GCA_045599685.1 Lachnospiraceae bacterium | reverse complement strand
AAATTGTCTATTTCATCCTGTGATAAGGTGCGGATACCCTGCTCTGACAGTATGGCATCCGCCTTTTCATTATCATCGGAGCGGATGATGACACATGCGGTCGCGCCCGACTTTATGACGAAGGCATAGAGGTATTCGACCTCTATATTCTGTCCCGAAAGCAGCTCCAGCACACCGCTCAGACCTCCCGGCCTGTCATTTATCAGCGCGGCGATGACCTCATTCTCCGAAAAGATGCGTCCGTCACCCGCGAGAGCCTCTCTCGCCCTGTCATTGCGGGATGTGATGAAACGGAGCACACCGAAATCGGCAGTATCGGCGATCGAGACCGCCCTCAGCTCGATATCAGCCTCTGACAGCAGCGCCAGGACTTCGGCAAGAGTACCTCTCTTGTTTTCGATGAATACGGAAAATTGCTTGATCGTCATGCCTTTCTCCTTTCATATATGCTTACGGATAGCAGCGTCAGTCTATGAGCTTTCTCCTGTCTATGACTCTCACTGCCTTGCCCTCACTGCGTGCGATGGACTTCGGCGCCACGAGGTGGATCTTCGGAGAGATTCCGATCATGCCGCGGATGGCATTCGCGAGCTTCGCCTCGGCGGCGGAGATCTCCTTTACCACATCGGAGAAATTCTCCGAATTCAGCTCCACATTCACATCGAGCGTATCGGTATTGTTCACACGGTCCACGATTATCTCATAATTGGGCGCATATCCCTCGCTGATAAGCACGGTCTCTATCTGCGACGGGAATACGTTCACACCGCGGATTATGAGCATATCGTCGCTTCTTCCGCGCGGCTTCGACATTTTTATGAGCGTTCTGCCGCAGGAGCATTTTTCACGGTGAAGCACCGTGATGTCACGTGTCCTGTAACGCAGCAGAGGAAAGGCCTCCTTCGTGATCGAGGTGAATACGAGCTCGCCGTATTCCCCGTCAGGAAGCACCTCGCCCGTATCCGGGTCGATTATCTCGGGGATGAAGTTATCCTCATTGATGTGCATACCGGATTGTGCCTCACACTCAAAGGCCACACCGGGGCCGGAAGTCTCGGTCAGTCCGTAAATATCATAGGCTCTGATGCCGAGCGACTTTTCGATACTGCGACGCATCTCCTCAGTCCAGGGCTCGGCGCCGAAGATCCCTATGCGCAGCCCGTTGTCGTCGGGACCGTAGCCGCGCTCATGAAGCGCTTCACCGAGATATGCCGCATAGGAGGGCGTACAGCAGAGTATCGTAGAGCCGAGATCCATCATAAACTGTATCTGTCTGTCCGTATTGCCGGAGCTCATGGGCAGAGTGAGGCAGCCAACCTTGTGCGAACCGCCGTTTAAGCCCGAACCGCCGGTAAAAAGCCCGTAGCCGTAGCACACCTGACAGATGTCGCTGTCAGAACCGCCCGCGGCGACTATAGCGCGTGCACAGCACTCCTCCCAGAGGTCGATGTCATGCTGAGTATAAAAGGCCACCACTCTCCTTCCTGTAGTACCGGAGGTGGAATGTATCCTGACACAATCCTTTATATCGCTCGCGAGAAAACCGTAGGGGTATTGCTCGCGCAGATCGCTCTTTGATATGAACGGGAGTTTTTTCAGATCATCCACACCGTGGATATCATCCGGCTTCACTCCCTTTTCTTCCATGAGATGCCTGTAATAGGGCAGATGATCCCATACACGTCTCACCTGCTTTACCAGCCGCTCATCCTGCAGTCTCCTCATGTCATCATACGACATGGTCTCTATTTCTTCCCGAAAATACCGCTTATCCAAAAGCGTTTCCTCCTTAGTGCAGGTCTCATCAGCCTGCTTCATTTGCCGCATCAAATTCATATTCCGGCTCCAGGCCGTTATAGACCCAGAGCATATCGACTCCGTTTTTCAGTCTGTACCGCGAATTGCCCGAATAGGCATAAAGATCGCCGTCCGAGATATAGAGCAGCGTGCTCTCGTTCAACCTGTCATACATTTCTACGCCGTCCGCGATATATATCGAGGATCCGTCCTGCTGGAAGAGGGTGAGCTCGTAGCCGGAGCCGGACGACATATCGGTATACGCAAACATTTCGCCGTCGAAGAATACCGGTATATCTCCCTCCGATATCAGCACCTCAGTTCCCCTGCAGGAATCCTTCTCATCCCTGAACGTATGTATATCGGCATAGGTATGGCCGTTTTTTATGAACTCGTCTGCCGAGTAGCAAAGCATCTCGTCATATATATCAAAAACTCTCGCGTCCTCGGCGATCAGGCTGAAGGTCCCGACGCGCCCGGCCTCTGCGTCCGCGTGGAAGAGATTGCCTGTCGAGGTATTCACGAATACATCCTCATCGATGATGCTCAGACCGTTTCTCGCGTCGTCCGCGCTGAAGCGGTCCACCCTGTTTTCGGCGGTCAGAACATACCCGCCCTCTGTCCCGCACACATGGATGGCAATATCACAATCCTCGAGAAGATCTCCCCGGGCGTCAGTGATGTCCTTTTGCTTCAAAGCCTCCTCTACAGCGTTTTTCGTATACATGAGACAGCCGCCGCGGGCAGGCCAGGCTGAGACCAGCTCTCCCGCCACCTGTACAGACTCGCCGTTTTCATAATAGAAAAGAGTGTAC
>JAZRWL010000129.1:0-2291 GCA_045599685.1 Lachnospiraceae bacterium | reverse complement strand
CATGGCTACGATCCGACTTAGGAAAAGGGAAGAAGCACCGCTATCGGACATCCTGTTCTTTACGGCACTACGAGGGAATTTCTGAGGCTTTTCGGCTTCTCGTCCTTAAAGGAGCTCCCCGAGATCGAGGATACCGAGAATCTTCTTGCGTCGTCCGACCAGCTTGAAATTTCAACGGAAGAGCTCTCTGCTCTTACCGAAAACAACGGAGAATAAAATGTATCTTGACCATATCGATAAAAAAAGGATCAGGCTTCTTGCCTTCGATCTTGACGGAACCCTTTTAAACAACGACTCACATGTGAGCCCCAAAACGAGGGACGCGCTTGAAAGGGCGGCAGCCGCGGGTTACACCGTGACGATCGCTACCGGAAGGGTGTTCACGTCGCTTCCGTCCGATATCGCCGAAATACCCGCAATAAAGTACGCCGTAAGCTCGAACGGAGCTCATACAATCGACATGAGCACCGGAAAAACGATATACGAGAGCCTGATCCCGCGTCAGGCTGTGCTCGATATAATGCCGATCCTCATGGCGAAGACGGCCATGACCGAGGTGTTTTTCGAGCATAATGCCTACATCAGCCGCTACTGCGCCGAGCATCTCGAGGAATTCGGCGTCGTAACCGAAAAGCGCAGGAATTATATGCTGTCGACCAGAAAGCCGGTCGAGGATCTTGAAGCGCTCATTTACGAGCACATCGACGAGTTCGAAAACCTCAAGCTCAACTACGCCGACTACGACGAGCAGCTGCGCGTAAACGAGAAGCTGCAGAAGCACAAGGACCTCACGGTCGTCTGCTATCAGCACCTGGGCTTTGGGATCGAGATCGGAGGAGGCACGACGTCGAAGGCGTCGGCGCTCGGACACCTGTGCTCGCAGCTTGGCCTGACCGCTGAAAATGCAATGGTTTTCGGCGACAGTGCCAACGATATGCCTATGGTCGCATTCGGCGGAGTCGGCGTGGCGATGGGCAATGCCGTCGATGCTCTTAAAAACATCGCGGACGTGGTCTGTCCTTCCAACGAAGAGGACGGCATCGCAGCTGTGATCGATGAGCTTCTTTCGGAATAGTTTGAGTTATGTCGGCCTTGCGCCGGCTTTTTATTAGAATCTGTTGTCTCCTGCCTTGCTGCCGCCTTTGCGGCTGCGGGGCAGTGCGGAATTTCGGTAAGGAGGGTAATATTATGAACGATTTTCCTCAGATAGTATTGAAGGGCAGCCCCTATGAAAAGGGCTTTACGCACGGAAGCCTCTGCAAAGAGCAGGTGCTTTGCAGCCTGAAGTCCTACAGAGCGAGATTTTTAAGCAGCATGAATCTATCCTGGGAGGATGCCGAAAAGCTGGCACTGCGTTTTCTGCCCGTGTTTACGGGGAAATATGAAAAATATCTCGACGAAATGCGCGGGATCGCAGACGGTGCAGGCGTCAGATTTGAGGACATCCTGATCCTCAATCTCAGGACCGAATTGATAAGCAGCGGGCTTTCGTCTTTGAAGGACGAGGATGACGAGGAGCATGAATGCTCTGCGTTCAGTGCGCTTCCTCCTGCAACAAAGGATGGCGTTGTGCTTGCCGGACAGAGCTGGGATTATATGCGCTGTCAGCGCGGAGCGGTTCTGATCGCAAGATTTGAGGCTGAAGACGGCATCCCGCAGATGCTGACGCTGCTTGAGGGCGGCATGGTCGGCGGAAAGGGCATGAATTCCGCCGGTATTTCGCTTACTCTCAATGCGCTCAGCTGCAGCAGCTTTGATATCGGCGTCCCTCTTCATATAAGGATGCGCCGTGCGCTCGAAAGCAGCAATATCAATGATGCTTATGCCGAGGCTGCGGTCAGTCCGATCCCGTCTCCCGCAAATCTGATAATCACGTCGAAGGACGGGCTGAGTCTTGATCTGGAGCTTGATCCTTCGGGCTGCGATGTTCTTCAGCCTGAAAACGGTATTATTGTTCATACGAATCATTTTACCGGTCCCAGAATGGTCCTGAATCACAAGCACTCTGCGATCGGGTCTTCGTATCTGCGTTATCAGCGTCTCAGGCAGCTGCTTTCGGGCAAAAAAGAGCTTGAACTGACTGATATCGAGGGCTTTTTCCGCGATCATGCCGCATATCCGGTTTCGATCTGCGTCCATATGGCTGACGAGGCGCCTGCAGACAAGCGCGAGCTTACAACTGCGACAAACTATGCATTTATCTGCGACCTGACAAACGGCGTTATGTACTATGCACCCGGAAATCCGTGCGAAAGCGAGTACAGGGTGCTCAGGTTTTAATGTCTATCGTT
>JAZRWL010000128.1:0-5033 GCA_045599685.1 Lachnospiraceae bacterium | reverse complement strand
GGCTGTTGATGCCCTGATCGATAACGGCCGCAGAGGCCGTCCCGTGACCGGCCCCGGAAACCGTGCGCTGAAGTCCCTTTCCGATATGCTGAAGGGCAAGCAGGGACGTTTCCGCCAGAACCTCCTCGGCAAGCGTGTAGACTATTCCGGACGTTCCGTTATCGTAGTAGGCCCTGAGCTGAAGATCTATCAGTGCGGACTGCCGAAGGAAATGGCGATCGAGCTCTTCAAGCCCTTCGTAATGAAGGAGCTCGTGGACAGAGGAATAGCCCACAATATAAAGAGCGCAAAGAAGATGGTCGAGCGTCTCCAGGAGGAGGTCTTCGACGTACTTGAGGATGTCATCAACGAGCATCCCGTCATGCTGAACCGTGCTCCTACGCTTCACAGACTCGGTATCCAGGCCTTTGAGCCCATCCTCGTAGAGGGCAAGGCCATAAAGCTTCACCCTCTGGTATGTACCGCGTACAACGCCGACTTCGACGGCGACCAGATGGCTGTCCATCTTCCTCTGAGCGTAGAAGCTCAGGCCGAGTGCCGCTTCCTCATGCTCAGTACGAACAACCTCTTAAAGCCTTCGGACGGCGGCCCCGTCGCAGTCCCTTCACAGGATATGGTGCTCGGTGTCTATTATCTGACGCAGGAGCGCGAGGGAACGAAGGGCGAGGGCAACAGCTACAAGGATGTGAATGAAGCCATCCTCGCCTATGAGAACGGATATCTGGATATGCATTCCAGGATCTATGTCCGCGTGAGCGGAAAGAATGCCGTGGGCGAAGATATACAGGATACGGTCAGCACCACCCTCGGGCGACTGATCTTCAATGAGATCATCGAGCAGGATCTGGGCTTCGTAGACCGTTCGATCCCCGGCAACGAGCTTCTGCCCGAGATAGATTTCCTCGTCGGCAAGAAGGAACTGAAAAAGATCCTTCAGAGCGTCATCGACGTACACGGTACCTTTGAGACTGCCGAGACGCTGGATAAGATCAAGGCCATCGGCTACAAGTATTCCACGAAAGCGGCTATGACGGTATCCATTTCGGATATCACCGTTCCTCCGGAAAAGCCTCAGATGATAAAGGATGCCGAGGACAGAGTAGACCGTATAAATCGCAACTTCCGCCGCGGTCTGACGACCGAGAACGAGCGTTACAATGAGGTCAAGAGCGTCTGGGAAGAGACCGATGACGAGCTGACCCGCGTGCTGCTCGGCAACATGGACAAGCACAACAACATATATATGATGGCAAACTCCGGTGCCCGTGGATCCGACAAGCAGATCAAGCAGCTGGCAGGCATGCGCGGACTCATGTCCGATACGGTAGGCCGAGTCATCGAGCTGCCTATCAAGTCGAATTTCCGTGAGGGACTCGACATACTGGAGTACTTCATCTCAGCGCACGGCGCCCGCAAGGGTCTGTCCGATACTGCCCTTCGTACCGCGGACTCCGGTTACCTGACCAGACGTCTGGTAGATGTATCTCAGGATCTCATCATCAGAGAGATGGACTGCGCTCATGACGGCGATATCCCCTATATGGAGATCAGCGAGTTTGTAGACGGAAGAGAGAAGATCGAATCCCTGAAGGACCGTCTCACCGGACGTACGCTCGCAGAGGATGTCATCGATCCCGACACCGGCGAGATCGTCGCCGCACAGAATGAGCTCATCAAGACCGGCAAGAGGGCTGAGGCCGTCGTAAAGGTCGCAGAGCGCATAGCAGCGGCGAAGGGACTCGAAAAGCCCAGCATCAGGATCAGGAACGTCCTGGCCTGCCGTTCACATCTCGGCGTCTGCGCGAAGTGCTACGGTGCGAACCTTGCGACCGGAGAGCAGGTACAGGTCGGTGAAGCGATCGGTATCATAGCCGCACAGTCAATCGGTGAGCCCGGTACTCAGCTGACGATGCGTACTTTCCATACGGGCGGTGTTGCTGGAGACAATATTACCAAGGGTCTTCCCCGAGTCGAGGAACTTTTTGAGGCACGTAAGCCCAAGGGACTGGCCCAGCTCTCCGAGATCGCCGGAACGGTAAAGATCATCGAAGGCAAGAAGCGTGAGGTCCAGATCACGAATAACGAGACCAAGGAGATTAAGGTCTATGTGATCCCTTACGGTTCACACATAAAGGTCAGCGACGGTGACGAGGTGCTTCCCGGTGACGAGCTCACCGAAGGCAGCATCAATCCTCATGATCTGCTCAGGATCAAGGGCGTCAGAGCCGTGCAGGATTACATCCTCCGCGAGGTGCTCCGCGTCTACCGCATCCAGGGCGTTGATATAAACGATAAGCATATCGAGGTCATCGTACGCCAGATGCTCAAGAAAGTCCGCGTAGAGGACGCCGGTGACAGTTCTTTCCTGATCGGCAGCGTCGTGAATGCGCTCGAGTTCGAGGATACGAACAAGCAGCTCATCGAGGAGGGCAAGCAGCCCGCGACAGAGGAACGTATCATCCTCGGTATCACGAAGGCTTCACTGGCTACGGATTCCTTCCTGTCAGCCGCATCCTTCCAGGAGACCACGAAGGTCCTGACAGAGGCAGCTATCAACGGTAAGATCGATCAGCTGGTCGGACTGAAGGAAAATGTCCTGATAGGAAAGCTGATCCCTGCGGGAACCGGTATGAAGAAGTACCGTTCCGTCGTGCTCGATACGGACGGAAGCGACCTGATCGACGAAGAGGAGTCAGAGGTGGTCATGCAGAGCGAGGCACAGACCTACGATGAGAGTGCCGAGGATGCAGATACCGAAGAGGCAGAAGAGCTTGAATTCGACGATATCGAAAAGGCGCTGGCTGAGGCGCTCGCTGACGGCGACGAGGACGAGACGGAAGAGAGCCTTGAGGAATAAGATATGATCAATAAGCGGGGCGGCTTTGGCTGCCCCGCTTTCGCGTATAAGGGAGTATCGTAAATACAGTATGAATGCAATCGGAATAGATGTGGGAGGAGGCTCGGTCAAGGGCGCTGTCGTTGATGGGAAAGGCAGGATAGTCGCGTCTGTTTACAGAAAAAATTCCGTGGCCTACGAGCCGGAAAAAATCATCGGCCTGATCGCGGAATGTATCGGTGAGCTCATCCCCGGAGCTGCGGATTCCGAGATCCCGATAGGGATAGGGGTACCGGGCTCGGTGGATGATGTCAGGGGGACGGTGCCCTTCGCGGATAATATAGGCTTCGTAAATGTGGATGTGAGAAGCGCCCTGCGCAGTCTGACAGGGCGTACGGTGAGGCTGATAAATGACGCTGACGCCGCTGCTTTGGGCGAGGCAAGATACGGCGCGGCAGCAGGCGCTGACAGTGCGGTGATCATTACTCTCGGTACTGGCGTGGGCGGAGGGATCATATCCGGAGGCAGACTCATCACAGGCCTGAACGGTATAGCCGGTGAGATAGGGCACATGGTGATAAAAAAAGACGGTGAGCCTTGCAAATGCGGGAGACGCGGCTGTTTTGAGGCCTATGCGTCGGCTACGGCGCTCGTCCGGATGGCAAAGAGGGCGATGGAGGCGGCACCGGACAGTCTGCTGCTTGAGCTTGCGGAGAGGGATGGCGGTATTACGGGCCGCGCGGTCTTCGAAGCCGCGGATATGAACGACACCGCAGCCCTGGCTGTAACAGATGAATATCTGGGATATCTCGCTGCCGGTACCGCGAATATCATCAATATCCTCTCACCGGAGGTCATCGCGTTTTCGGGAGGGATAGCTAACCGCGGCGAAAAGCTGCTCGCGCCTCTGCGGGAAGCAGTCCTGCGTGAGACCTACGGTTCGGCGCAGTATCGTGAGCATACGCGCATCGCGGTATGTGCTCTGGGATATGACGCGGGAATGATAGGAGCCGCGGAGTACGCGAGGAGCAGATAATACATATTTGACGAAAAAGCAAAACAGTGTTATCATTACATGGTTAAACAGCCATAAAATATCCGCGCAGCCGGGGAGTCAGCGGTGCCTTGTACCTGCAATCCGCTATAGCAGGGGTGATGTCCTTCAGAGGCATTATCGTATTGCCGCAGCCCTGTCGCCGGGGGTGTTGAGGTCTGGGTCTTACGCAATGGGAATTTGTGAACCGTGTCAGGTCGGGAACGAAGCAGCACTAAGCAAAACCTCCCATGTGCCGTGAGGGTGCCTGGGCTGAGCTTTCGGGACAGATAACGGGTGGTTCGGTATGTCGAAGCGGGGCGCGCGGATTTTTGATATACGATTTCGCAGGAGCGGCGAAGTAAATGGCCTATACGGCTCTCTACAGAAAATGGCGTCCGGCCAAATTCGGCGATGTGAGCGGCCAGGATCCGATCATGATTACACTGAAAAACCAGGTCAGATCCGGGCGTATCGGTCATGCCTATCTTTTCTGCGGCAGCAGGGGCACAGGCAAAACGACCGCTGCCAGGATCCTGGCGAAGGCGATCAACTGTGAGCAGCCCGCGGACGGAGAGCCCTGCGGAGAATGCTCCTCCTGCAGAGCCATTGATTCCGGCTCATCCATGAATGTTTTCGAAATAGACGCGGCATCCAACAACGGCGTGGATAATGTGCGCGAGATCCTTGAGGAGATGAAGTATCCGCCCGCCGAGGGCAGATACAGGGTATATATCATCGACGAGGTGCACATGTTTTCCACGGCGGCTTTTAATGCGCTGTTAAAATCGCTCGAGGAGCCGCCGGAATACGTGGTGTTCATCCTCGCCACGACCGAGCCGCACAAGCTGCCCGCTACCATACTTTCGCGCTGCCAGCAGTATGATTTTCACCGGATAGGTACCGAGACCATCTGTCGCAGACTGACGCAGGTGTGTGAAAACGAGGGCTTTGATATAGACGGGCGGGCCGTCCGCTATATTGCAAGAAAGGCCGACGGAGGCTTCCGCGATGCGCTGAGCCTGCTCGATCAGGTGACGGCCATGGACGGCGGCCATCTGAGCTTCGACAGGGTGCTGGAGCTTCTCGGCGCTGTGGATACCGAGGTATTCAGCAGCTTTTTCAGGCTCATCGCCGTAAAAAACGCGCCGAAGCTTCTGAGCC
>JAZRWL010000127.1:0-3316 GCA_045599685.1 Lachnospiraceae bacterium | reverse complement strand
TGGGTCGAGTTCGATATGGTCCCCGAGGAGACCGAGCTGCGCGCCTGCTCACCCGATTATACAGGTAAGGTCGTAGTCATCGGCACCGAGCTGAAGGAAGAAGCGATCAAAACTGCACTGCATGTGTAAGGAGTACGCATGGATATACCCGTATTTATCTTTACCGGCTTTCTGGACAGCGGAAAAACGACATTGATAAGAGATACGCTGGAGAGCCCTGATTTTGAGGCTTTCCGCAATCTTATCATCGCCTGCGAAGACGGTGATGAGGATTATTCACCGGAGTATCTGAAGAGGAACCACGCCTTCCTCGTAAGAGTCGATAAGGAAGCTGATTTTACCGACGCTTTCCTGGCTGACTGTGCGAAAAAATACGATCCGGATCAGGTGATAATCGAGTTCAACGGGACCTGGAAGCTGAATACGCTCGAAGCCCGCCGTCTCCCGAAATACTGGGATTATGCCGGGATGTTCAGCTGTATAGATACGACCACGGTAGATAATTACCTCGCGAATATGCGCCCGCTCTTTCTGGAACAGTTTTCTCAGACCGGGCTCATCATCTTTAACAGATGTACCGAGGAGACCGACCGGACGAGGCTCCGCCGTATATTCAAGGCCTTCAATCCCGGCGTCCAGACGATGTTTGAACGCGAAGACGGTGAGGATATGGGCGATGTCGCGGATCAGCTGCCCTATGATACCTCGGGTGATATCATTGAGCTCGAGGATATCGATTACGGCATATGGTATCTGGATGCACTCGAGCATCCGGATGTCTATATGGGCAAAAAGATCAGCTTCCTCGCACAGGTATATAAGGGTAAGAATCTCGATAATGGTACCTTCGTCCCAGGGCGTTTTATCATGGCCTGCTGTGCGAATGATATACGCTTCATGGGCTTTGTCTGCAGTTATGAGGGCGACTTCCGCTACAGACAGCGCGACTGGGTGAGGGTCAGTGTAAAATTCAATTACGGATATGTACGGCAGTACCATGAGGAGGCTCCGATGCTCGAGCTCATCTCGATAGAAAAGGGACAGCCAGCCGAGCAGGATCCTGTTTATTTTAACTGAGGTCATCATGCCGATAAAGATCATAACCGGCGCGTCGGGAGTGGGAAAGACCACACGTCTGTTTACGGATGTGATAAACTCCGCAGTAAACGCGCCTTTTTGCAAACATTATGTACTTGTACCCGAGCAGGCCACCCTTCAGACAGAAGGGCGGCTTGTTGCTATGCACCCCGACCATGTCCTGATGAATATCGAAGTCCTGAGCTTCAACAAGCTGGCGTACCGGCTGTACGAGTACGAAGGAAAACAGCTGCCGGCGTTTCTGAATGAATCCGGTAAAAGTATGCTGGTGCGCAAAGCCGCGGAGGTCTGTAAAAAAGATCTGAACGTCTTAAAAAGCAGTACTAACCGGCCGGGAATGGTCTCACACATAAAGACCGCGATATCCGAGCTTACACAATACGGAATATCTCCGGAGAATCTCATGGCCACTGCTGCCGGTTTACAGGAAGGCACGGTGCTCAGAGGAAAGACCGAGGATCTTTCGATACTTTATTCAACGTATACGGAGCTGAAGACTTCTGCGCTGATGTCCGCGGAGGAGCTGCAGCTGCTTACCGCCGGAGCTCTGAAGTCATCGGAATTTTTGTGCGGAGCTCCACTATATCTGGACGGCTTCACCGGTTTTACTCCGGTGCAGTATATGATACTCGGTGAATTGATGCGGCGCTGCTCACCGTTCATGCTCACACTGACGATCCCCGCAGGAGAGAGTACCGCCATATGCGACGAGATGGATCTTTTCAGTCTCACGAAAAATACTTTCGCGAAGCTTTCCGATCTCGCACAACAATACGGTATCAGGACGGAGACCGAAGAGATATTCGATAGCGGGTATTCTCAGGAGAGAGCGTCCGCACTGAGGTTCCTGTCGGAAAATTTTATGACGAGAGATACCTCTCTGACCTATCACGGAGATCTGAAAGGACTCCGGTTTACCGCCTGCCGTACACAGGCTGACGAGGCTATGTTCATAGCGGAGACGATAAGGCGGCTCGTGCGGACCGAGGGCTACAGATACAGAGATTTTGCCGTCGTATCCGCTGATCTTGAGCATTCCGCACGATATCTTGCACGGGCGTTCAAGGACGCGGATATCCCGGCCTTCATCGACATCAAAAAGCCTCTCATCACGGAGCCGATCTCGGTTTTTTTACTGAATGCGATCGAAACGATCGAAAAAGGATATATCTACGAGCCCTTGATGCGGTATCTGAGATCCGGCTTTTGCGATATATCCGGCGACGAGACCGATATCCTCGAAAATTACATCCTCGGTACCGGCATAAGCGGAAGAAGAGCCTGGGAGACTGACTTTTCGAGGACATATCTGAATCACGAAAACATAGATTTTACGATCCTTAATAACATCCGCAGGCGCGCAGCGGAGCCGCTTTTTAACTTCCATGACAAGCTGACCTCGAAGGGGCATACCTATGCCGATGCCTGCGAAGCGATAGAATGTCTTTTCGCGGATATGAAAATATCCGAAAAGCTTGCTCTTTCCTCAAAGGACCTTGCAGACCGCGATGATATATCAGGCAGCCGTATATATGATCAGATATATAAGGCAGTGACCGGCCTGCTCGAGCAGATAAGGAACGTTCTCGGCGATAAGAGATACAATATCGGAGAGTTTAAAGATGTTCTGAGAGCCGGACTATCCGAGCTTACGATAAGCACTGTTCCGTCAGTCACTGACGAGGTGCAGACAGGCGATATCAGGCGCAGCCGCCAGATGAAAGTAAAGGTGCTTTTCCTGACTGACTGCAATGACGGCATCCTTCCGGGAGGGACCGGAAGCGGGGTCTTCACCGACGAGCAGCGCGATACTTTGCAGCAGAGCGGCCTCGAGCTCGCACCGACTGAGAGGCAGAATATCATTATCGAGCAGTTTTATCTGAGCGAGCATCTGAATAATCCGAAGGACCGTCTGTATTTTGTTTACAGCCTGATGGACAATTCAGGTGATGAAAAACGCCCCTCATCATATATCGGTCTTATAAAACGGCTCATGGGTGAGCCGGCGGAGGAAAGACCGGATACGGCTTCTTTGAAAATGCCTCAGTATAATAAGGCTGCAAAGGAGCTTCTTGCCCTGAATATCAGAAGCATTGGAAACGGGGAAAACGGCCTGATAAACGAGCTTATAAGTCTTCTGAAGGCAGATCCTAAGGGAGCGCGGGAGCTGAAGCTCATAACTGACGCGGCTTGCTTTGTATACCGCGGAAAAAGGCTC
>JAZRWL010000126.1:0-4326 GCA_045599685.1 Lachnospiraceae bacterium | reverse complement strand
AGGTCTCTTCGTCCTCACCGAAAGCGAGGTAGATCGTTCGTTTCGGGGTGAAGCCCTTTGAAAGCAGATATTCGGCGGCTTCGAGCTCACCGAAGACCATTTCCTTGATGTCGAGAGTGCCTCTGCCCCAGATATAACCGTCCGCCACGGCACCCGAAAAAGCGTCGTAGGTCCAGTCGTTCTCAGTGCCCTTTACTACCGGGACGACGTCCTGATGGGACATGAAAAGTGCGGGGAGCAGGTCGGGATCGGAGCCTTTGAGCTCGATGAGCACGCTGCGTCCGATGAGCTCATACTTGCCCTTTGCGAAAACATTGGGGTAGGAAGCCTGCATCAGCTCATGCAGCTCGTTGAAGGGACCATCCTCACAGTCGCTTATCGTGCGGCACTGAATGGCCTTCGAGAGTGTTTCGACGGCCTTTTCAGCCGCCAGGTCGGGGTAATCTTCTTCATGAGAAAAATAATCGAATATATTCTTCATAACATACTCCTTCTTTATTATAAGAAAGTACTAACACAGAACGGTCCGCCTTGTCAATGATTCTTTGGAAGAGTGGACGCAATTGCACGATTTTCCGCAGGTTTATGCGTGAAAATGGCGCAATTTGCGTCATTTGTAGTTTACATCCGGGCTTAATCTGTTATAATCTGTATAGCTTTATATCGGAGGAATATTTTATGACTATAAGAGAAGCGGCCGGAATACTTGATGCCGAGGTTCTGGTCGGTGAAGATATGCTTGACACGGAGATCAAATCTGTCTGCGGCAGCGATATGATGAGTGAGGTTCTTGCTTATACTCAGGATCAGTCGGTGCTTCTGACCGGCCTATGCAACCTGCAGTCGATGCGCACTGCCGAGATGCTCGATTTGCAGTGCCTGATCTTCATCAGGGGGAAGCAGCCCACAGAGGAAATGCTTGAGATGGCAAGGAATGACAGGCGCGTCGTACTGACGACGAAGCTCGGTATGTATTCGGCTTGCGGAAAACTGTATGTAGCAGGAGCCGGCAGCGGGACCATGTGATCCGCGGCCGTTTTTTTTGCCATGCTTAATACGAATAGAGGAGATAAATATGGAAGACGCTATCGTATTACGTTATAAAGTTAACGAAGGCGAGATCCTGCGAGCCGGTGAAGCGAGCAGCGATGTGAAGCACAAGCTGAAGCAGCTTGGTGTGCGCTCCGATATAATAAGAAAGGTCGCCATTGCGATATATGAGGGCGAGGTAAATATGGTGGTCCATGCCCGCGGAGGCGAGATCACCGTGGAAATAACGCCGGAAAAGGTAAAGATGGTGCTCGCTGATGAGGGCCCCGGCATCCCTGATGTCGAAAAGGCCATGCAGGCGGGCTTCAGCACTGCCTGCGACGAGATAAGGAATCTCGGCTTCGGAGCCGGGATGGGACTTCCGAACATAAAGAAAAACACCGACAAGATGGAGCTTGACACTACCGTCGGTGTTGGAACGACCATTACCATGGAGGTAAATCTCTGAGGGAGAAAGCATGAATCAGTTTTATAATGCCGTTACCATAGAAAAGGATCTCTGCAAGGGCTGTACGACCTGTCTGCAGAGATGTCCCACAGAGGCAATAAGGATAAGGAACGGCAAGGCAAAGATCAATTACGAACTCTGCATCAGCTGCGGGGAGTGCATCAGGGTCTGTCCCCATCACGCGAAGCGCGCGGAATATGACAGCATCGAGGCGCTCGATCAGTATGAATACAAGGTCGCTCTGCCGGCACCTTCGCTTTATCTCCAGTTCAACAATCTGGAAGACACCAATATCATCCTGAATGCCCTGCTGAGCATGGGCTTTGACGATGTGTTCGAGGTGAGCTCGGCAGCCGAGCTCGTGTCCGAGGCTTCGCGCGCGTATATCGAGGCACACAGAGAAGAGGTGTACGGGCCCTTCATCAGTACGGCCTGTCCCACCGTCGTCAGGCTGATCAGCATTCGCTTCCCGAACCTTCTGCCGAATCTTCTCCCGCTGAAGCCGCCGATCGAGGTCGCGGCACAGCTTGCCGTGCGGAAGGCGATGAAGGAGACCGGACTGCCGAGGGAAAAGATCGGCATAGTGTTCATCACTCCCTGTCCTTCAAAGGTCGCCTATATCTGTTCGCCTATGGCCGTAGAAAAGAGCGAGGTGGACAAGGTGATCCCGATCAAGGACGTCTATCCGATCCTTCTCGCGCATATGAAGGCTGTTTCAACGACTGAATATAAGGAGATTAACGCTTCAGGCAAGATAGGAGTCAGCTGGGGAGCGAGAGGCGGAGAGGCTACGGCTCTGCTCAATGAGAATTATCTCGCCGCGGACGGCATGGAAAATGTAATGAAGGTTCTCGAGGAACTTGAGGATCAGAAATTCCAGGGGCTCGACTTCGTCGAGCTCAACGCCTGCAACGGAGGCTGCGTCGGCGGTGTCCTGACCGTAGAAAATCCTTATGTTGCCGAGGCAAGGCTGAAGCGTCTGCGCAAGTACATGCCGGTCTCTGTCAGGCATATAAATGATGAGGAGACAGATGTACTCCCGAATAATAAGGATTTTGAATACAGACCCGTATTCAATCTCGGAAAGAATATGATAGAGAGCTTTGCCAGACTGAATCAGGCCGAGCGTATAAAAAAGCAGCTGCCCGGGCTTGACTGCGGCATCTGCGGCGCTCCGAACTGCAAGGCTCTGGCGGAGGATATAGTAAAGGGTGAGGCGTCGGAGAGCGACTGTGTGCACTATCTGCGTGACAGGCTGCACGCGATAACAGGTGAACTGAAGATGCTCTCCGCTGAGCTTTGCTCAGCAGATCAGTGCAAGAGGACCGAGAGCGCGGCATTGAAGGAGTATATCGACAGGCTTACGGCGGATATAGCTGTGCTTGACAGCAGAGAAAAGAGGAATGGACTATGACAGTACGTGAATTGATCGATAAGGGATTTTTTAAAGTGATCAACGAGGGAAGCGATACCTCGAGGCAGATCGGAAAGGTATTCTGCTGTGACCTGTTGAGCGTTGCCATGGGAAAGGCTCCCGCCGGAAGTGCCTGGGTCACCGTAATGGGCAATGTCAATACCATCGCGGTAGCGACGCTTGCCGATACGGCACTGGTCGTGCTTGCCGAAAACGCTGTATTTGACGCGGCAGCGGTCGGAAAGGCTGCGGAGCAGGGCGTCACCGTGCTTTCTACCGATATGCCGGTATTCGACGCGGCGCTTCTGATCAACGAGGAAATAAAGCATTGATATGATGGATCTGAGCTACGATCTGCACATTCATTCCTGCCTCTCGCCATGTGGAGATAACGATATGACGCCGGCCAATATCACCGGAATGGCGGCATTGCTCGGACTCGACGTTATTGCGCTGACAGACCACAATACCTGCAGGAACTGCGGCCCCGCGATGGCTGCGGCGGAACAGCTCGGCCTGATATGTATCCCGGGGATGGAGCTTACCACAATGGAGGAGGTACACGCGGTCTGCCTTTTCAGGACGCTTGAGGCAGCGCTGGATTTTGATTCCTATGTGTACGGCAGGCTGCAAAAAATCCCGAATTCCGAAAAGATCTTCGGCGAGCAGCTGCTGTATGACTGTTCCGACAATATTACGGGTCACGAGCCGAATTTGCTGATAAACGCTACGGACATAGGGTTTTCGGATGTCTGGCCGCTCGTCAGACAGTATGACGGCGTGATGTTCCCTGCCCATGTGGACAAGTCGAGCACGAGCCTGCTTTCGAATCTCGGCTTTTTTCCCCCGGAGAGTGAATTCAGGACAGTCGAGATCCAGAATATGAAAAACCTGCATTCCCTCAGATGGCAGCATCCTTATATGGAAAATTGCAGGATAATAAGCGATTCAGACGCGCATTATCTCGAGCAGCTGCATGAGCCGGAGCTGACGCTCCCGGTCGCCGAGCGAAGCATAGATGCGGTGATAGATGTCCTTCTGACCGGGCTCTGAGCGACCACGAAAAACAGAAAAATATACAGGAGAGCGAAGTAACTGCTCATCGCATAAGAAAAGGGCCGACGGAAAACCGCCGGCCCTTGGAGTTTTGTGAAGGATCCGCTTAGTCCATCCACTCGTCATGATTGATCTGACGTGCGATGTAGGTGGTGTGAAGCAGATGATGTGCCTTCTCGGAGTTGGGCTCACCGAGGAACTCATTGTAGATCTTGATGATCTCAGGATTGTCATGAGACTTGCGGATAGCCTTTGCCGCGTCGTTGCGATACAGAGCGCCTGCGCGCAGAGCACGGATGTCCACGGTATTGCGGATTTCGCCGGGCTGCTGAGGCTGGCCGCCGCCGTTTACGCAGCC
>JAZRWL010000125.1:0-2725 GCA_045599685.1 Lachnospiraceae bacterium | reverse complement strand
ACATATTCGACGTTTTCTTTGTTCAGAATATTCAGCTCCGCTTCAAGGTTCGCAAAATCAGAAGCCAGCATTGAAGGTGAGAGTATGTATTTCATCTGTTCCTCCTAATAATGTTTCTTACTCAGTATCTCGTTATATATTTCTCTGTAATTTTCATATCTTTCACGCGGTATGCACCCGCTTTCGGCAGCAGACTTTACGCCGCAGTCATTCTCATAGATATGCACGCAGTCATTGAAACGGCAGTCCTGATAATACGGCGTAAACTCTTCATAAAAAAATCTGATATCAAGTTCCGCTATATTAGCGGCATCAAAAGCCGAAAACCCGGGTGTATCCATGATATATGTGCCTTCCGAGACAAAAAACAGTTCGGAATATCTCGTCGTATGCCTGCCTCGACCGAGCTTCTCGCTTATGCTCCCGGTCTCCATCCCTGCTTCGGGACAAAGCGTATTCACGAGCGACGACTTTCCGACGCCTGAATTTCCCATGAGCACCGTAGTCTTGTTCGCGAGCTCTGCTTTCAGAGATTCGATCCCCTCTCCGGTCGCAGCGCTGACAAAAAGCATCTTGTGTCCCGAGCCCCGGTATATCGAAGCCAGCCTGTTGCGGGCTTCAGCCGAAGCGAGATCAGTCTTATTAAAGCATATGACCGGCTTCAACCCCTCAGCCTCGACCGAGATCAGCAGCTTATCCAAAGTGACAAGATTCGGCTCGGGCGCCGTAACAGCAAAGACGAGCAGAGCCTGATCGGCATTCGAGATCTCAGGGCGGATCAGCGAATTCGTGCGGGGAAGGATCTCTACGACAGAACCCTCCATGTCGGTCTCATCGGTAATCACGAAGAGAACATTATCACCGGGCAGCGGTTTTTGCTTCGCTTTACGGAATATCCCTCTCGCCCGACATTCGTATATCTCTCCGTTTGCGCCGTAGATATAATAAAACCCGCCGATACCCTTTATTATTTTTCCGGAAAGGGCCCCGGAATTTGCGCCATCCGTCATTGTCCGGAAGGAGTATCCGCCGCTCCGCCCGCATCTTCCTGTGCCTGGGTCACCTCAGGGACCGTAGTCTCGGGGGGAGCTTCCGTCGTCGGTTCGGGCCCGAGGCCGAGCACGATATCGACAGTGCTGCCTCGCTTTAATTTCGTCCCTGCTTCAACGCCCTGCTTTACGATCTTATCGGTATATATATCCTCGGAATACTCAAAGCTGACAAAACCGAGTCCGAGCTCAAGCGCCTCGAGCTTTGCTTTCGCCTCAGCCTGTGTATCACCGTGGAGATCAGGTACGGCCACCTTGCTGCTGACCTTGCTGATCACGAAGCTGATAGGTGTCCCCTCTTCGACCTCGCTATAAGCCTCGGGATCCTGACTTATTATCTTGCCTGCTTCGAATTCACCGCTGTAGGAATAATCTATGGAGCCTACGACGAGATTCTTTGAAGAAAGCAGGATACGTGCATCCTCCTCATTCATTTTTGACAGATCGGGCACCTTTACGGCCTTTGTAGCTTTTCCCATACTGATCACGAGCGTGATCTGCGTATCCTTCGGGATCTGCGAACCTTCGGAAGGGTCGAGACGGACTATCTTTCCCTGTTCGATACTGTCATCGTATTCCTGAAGATATGAGCTGTTGATATTCGTAAAGCCGGCCTTTGTGAGTGCTGCCTGTGCGTCGGAAAGACTGAGCCCGGTAAGGCCTGCGGGCACTATCTGCTTCGAGCTGCCGGAGCTGATCTTAACATGCACTACCGTATCGGATACAAACGCTGTCCCTTCCGGTATGTCCTGATAAAATATCAGTCCCTCGGTATAATCGTCGGATTCCTCGTAGGATACTTTTATACTCAGACTGTATTTTCTTAAAGCCTCATCAGCTTCCTTATAGGTCATACCCAGCAGGCTGATCATGCCTGAGGAAGTACTGTCGATTGATTCATATCCGGATTCGGCCGTCTTGTCGAAAAGATCGCAGGTCTTGAAAAAGATCACACAGAGTATTGAGATGATCGCCACGGCAATACCGATACCGATGAAGATCACGATGCGTTCGAAACGATGGTCCGGCTCATCCTCGTCGATGTCGGCCTCCTCATAGACTGCTTCTTCACTTTCATCTTCCACTGCTTCATCGGCATCCACATCGACGCCCATCTGATACTGTTCTTCTTTAATGCGTTCAAGGCTGATCCGCTCGGTCTCACGGCGGCTTCTTTCCATATCGATGGTATTATGTCTTACATTCTGACTGACATCGGCTGATGGCTCATTGAGATTGACAAAATCCTGATTGGGTGAAGTCAGCGCCTTTTTCAGATCTTTCAAAAGCTCCTCAGCAGAGCTGTAGCGCTGCTCCGGCTTTTTCTGAGTGCATTTAATTATGATCTTTTCGAGACTGAGAGGAATGAGCGGCTCATACTGCCTCGGAGGTACCATTTCACTCTGGATATGCTGCAGCGCGATTGCCACGGTCGAATCGCCTTCGAAAGGCAGACGGCCTGTCAGCATTTCGTACATCGTTATCCCGAGCGAATAGATATCGCTCCTCTCGTCGCAATAGCCGCCGCGTGCGAGCTCAGGCGATATATAATGAACACTGCCCATCGTATTGGAGCTGATGGTCTGTGAAGATACCGCTCTGGCTATACCGAAGTCGGTAACCTTTATCTTTCCGTCCTTCGATATCATTATATTCTGAGGCTTAATATCCCTGTG
>JAZRWL010000124.1:0-5037 GCA_045599685.1 Lachnospiraceae bacterium | reverse complement strand
CGAGACCGTAAAATACAGCAACGAGCAGCTGATCAGCTCATTGGATGAGGTCATCCGCATCCAGGAGGAGGGCAGAGAAAAGCGCAGGCTCGCAGAGAACGAGCTCGGACAGATCGAAGCCACGCTCAAGCAGAAGCTGCTGGATATCCGCGGCTGATCATTCGGGGAATAACAGATAATGAAAGACAAAAAATCCGGTTGGCCGATCGCGGTCCTCGTTATTATAGCGCTGATGATAGCCGGAGGCATCATAAAGGCGATCCCGGCGATATTCAAGCTGGGGATCTGGCTTTTGATCCTGCTCGTCGTGCTTCTTATCGCAATAGTGATAATGGTCATTGTCCTGGCACTGCGCGGAGGGTCAAAGAAGGCGAAGCCCGTGCCTGACAACAACAAGAGCGACGGCAACAATCAAAAACGTGATTCGGGCGACGAGCAGCTGTCAAAGATAAAGCTCACCGCGGAGCAGGAGAATCTTCTGACGAAGGGTAAGCTCAATATCGTGGAGCTGCGCAAGATCATCGCGAGGATAAAGGATCCGGAGGTCCGCGAAAAGAGCACGGAGATCTGCGATATCAATGAGCGCATCCTCAGGACGCTTCGTGAAAAGCCGGAGCAGATCCAGACCGTTCGCCAGTTCCTCAATTATTATCTGCCTACGCTGGGGGAGATCCTCGTGAAGTACAAGCGCATCGAGAGCAGCGGCATCCCTGCCGAGGCCTCCGAGAAAAAGGTGGAGAAATATCTGGACGATATTAAACGCGCCATGCAGAAGCAGTACGAAAATCTGTATGAAGACGACAAACTCGATCTGTCGGTCGATATGGAAACCATGACGATGGCGGTAAAACGTGACGGACTGATAGACGACGAGCAGCATGTGACCGTAAAGAACGGAGATGACGAGATTACACTGACCCTTTGAACAAGGCGGAGCCCGGAGCGGGCCTCCGGGATTTTACAATTACAGTAAAGTGAAATGAAAAGGATAATAACAGCATTATTGGCGGCAGCGCTTCTTTTTACGGCCTGCGGTGAGGCTCCTGCCGGAACCGGAACGGAACAGTCCGAAAAGCTGCCTGCAAAAACGACCGCAGGAGCGGCTGTCGAAACGGTGACCGATGATACTGCGGATGAGACGGAGGCAGATACGGTTTCAGCCGTGGACGACGCGGAAACGGCCGCACCTGAGAGCGACACGGAGCCGCAGCCGGAGGAGCCCTTCGTCATGCCCGATTTTTATACCGGGAAGGTCTACCGTATAGCGGGAGCTGAATACGATTTCACCGAGATGGAGGAGTATTATTACCTCGATCAGGAAGGACATCTCTTAGACGGCGATTGCATCCCCTCTGCAGTCCCGGATTTGCTGAGCGGCGAGCCGGTATATTATGTGAAGGAAGAATACGAAAAAGGCGAGAACGGAGAGGAGCATATTTTCTCTGTGCTTTATGACCGTGACGGAAATGTCATCGAGGAGCGCGGCGAATATAATTATACGCAGAGCTTCGGAAAGCTTGTCGTAAGGCATGATTCAAAAATGGCGGCATTTTGGCTGGATGAGGAGATAAAGGAGTACGATTCCTGCCTTTATGATCCGACAGAGCACAAAGTCGTGCAAAACGGCATCGGCGCGCTCGTCCGATACTCGGACGATATCGCGATTGCCTGTGATGTCTGGTATGAGACCGTCGCTTTCATTGACGTCGACGGAAATATCATAAAGACCACTGATAAGTCCTACATATATCCGGTCTGCTTCGGAGAATATATTCAGTGCAGCTCAGGTGAATACAACCACAGCGAGCTTTATAAGGGCGTAGAGATGGAATTCATCGACAGTGCGCCCGGTAGTGAATGGCTGACCGTATTCGATTGCGGCGAAAGAGGCTCCTATATAGAGCATCGCTACGAAGATTCTGTCCCTGCGTATTCTGTATTGTATGACATGGAAGATTATCACGAGCTGCTCAGATTGCCGGAAAGGATCAATTATATCGACGGCAGCAGGATGGTGACTGCCGATGTAAACGCGGCGCTCTGGTATCTGACGGATATGCAGGCAAATATCCTCACGGGGCCCTATGTCTTCATCGTGACCCCGGAGATCACGGATCCGCTGTACGGCGAGCGTTTCCTCGCCTATGACGGTGAAAGGCTCATCTTGCTCGATGCGGACGCGAATGTCCTGGCAGAAAAGGAGACCGGGTCGGGAGTGTTTTACGCCTATCTTTCGGAGGGCCTCATATTTGCCGACAGAGAGGTGCTCGATGACGAGGGAAACGGGACATCGTGGGAATATCTGACGCTCGATTTGGAGCTTCGGTCTGTGCTGGATGAGGAGAAGTACGTGCAGGCGATGTCGGTGACGGACGGAATCTACGCATATGAACTGAAGGATTATTACGGCAGGACAAAGAGGGATCTCGTCGACAGCGAAGGAAATATCATAATGGCGAGCGTTTCACGCATAGGAGATGCCGATGAAGACGCGATAGCGATAATGAGGGGCTTTGATATCGGCCTGATCGATCATCAGGGAAACTGGATCAGGAAAAATTCGCTGTATGATGCGGATGATTTTGACTGAAAATGCTGTAAAGTATTGACTGAAAGGAAATAAAAATTGAAAAAAATCGTTTGTATTGTTTTATGTCTGTTGCTCATCTGTCAGCTCACTGCCTGTGGAGGCGGTGACGCCGAGACGCTCACTCCGCCTGATACGATGGCGCCGGTGACAGGTACTGATACAGAGTCGGTGCCTGAAACGACTGCGGTGACTGAGACCGCGCCCGAGACAGAGGCGGCGACGACGGAAGCGACCGAGACAGCGGAAGAGGCCTGGCAGCCTCCGATCCCCGGTATTGATGCGGAAAACTATCCCTGGATAGACGGTTCGACAGCGAATCATCCGCTGCTCGCCCGTATCTACCGCGAAATATGCGGCGTGGATGTCGAGACATCCGAATCCATGGTGAGCTTTGATCTGGGCAGCACGGGCTCGATCTGGGGAAAGATGCTCTGGGATTCCGAAGGCAATAATACCCCCGACCTCTGGATCGTTTATGAGGCGCCCGAGGATGTGAAGGCAGATTACGCGGACAAATTCGATGAATTCGAGATCGAGCCTCTCGGCAGAGACGGTCTGGTATTCATGGTAAATAAAGATAACCCCGTGGATGATCTTACTACCGAGCAGCTGATCGGGATTTACACCGGACAGATAACGAACTGGAGCGAGGTAGGCGGAGAAGACAGCGAGATCAAGCCCTTCCAGCGCAACGAGGATTCCGGCAGCCATACACTGTTCATGAAGCTCCTTATGAGCGAGACGACCCCGATGGAGCCGCCTACAGAGCTGAAGGAAGGTACCATGGGTGGTCTGATCGATTCCGTGGCGAACTTTGACGGGACAGGCAGCGCGATCGGATATTCGGTATTCTTCTACGCGACGCTGATGCACTCGAATCCCGCATTGAAGCTTATCAGTGTGGACGGGATCGAGCCTACGAACGATACGATCGAAAAGAATGAGTACCCGCTCAGCAACGATTTCTACGTGGTCATCCGCAAGAGCGAGCCTGCGGACAGCCCCGTGAGAGCACTGCGTGACTGGCTCCTTTCCGATACCGGCAGACAGATCCTCGAGGAAGAGAATTATGTCTGGGCGAGATCCGGCATATAAAAATATACACATCGGACAAAAACCGTTTATAATGCAATATTGATCGGAATTCATTTTCATAGAAAACAGGAGGCACTTATGCAGTGTGATGTAAGAAGCGAGAGCATGAAGAGGATCAACACACCTGAGCTGGCGGAGGCATTCATCGATGAGCAGGTAAGCGCGATCCGCAGTCAGGTAGGAGATAAAAAAGTACTGCTTGCACTGTCTGGCGGCGTGGATTCGTCGGTGGTAGCAGCGCTTTTGATAAAGGCGATAGGGAAGCAGCTCGTCTGCGTACATGTAAACCACGGTCTCATGCGCAAGGGCGAGAGCGAGCAGGTCATAGAGGTCTTCGGACGCGAGCTCGGCGCGAATCTCATATATATCGACGCTACCGACCGTTTCCTTGATCTTCTGGCGGGAGTCTCCGATCCCGAAAAGAAGCGCAAGATCATCGGCGGCGAATTCATAAAGGTCTTTGCTGAGGAGGCGTCAAAGCTCGAGGGCATCAGCTTCCTCGCTCAGGGCACCATCTATCCCGACATCCTTGAGTCGCATGGCGTAAAGGCCCACCATAATGTCGGCGGTCTGCCCGAGGATCTGAATTTTGAGCTGGTCGAGCCCGTAAAGCTCCTCTATAAGGACGAGGTCCGTGTAGTAGGAAAGCAGCTGGGTCTGCCCGACAATATGGTTTACCGTCAGCCCTTCCCCGGCCCCGGTCTGGGAGTACGCTGCACCGGCGCAATCACTCGCGACAGACTGGCGGCGCTGCGTGAAGCGGACGCCATCGCCCGTGAGGAGATCGACAAGCTCCCCGTCAGGCCCTGGCAGTATTTTGTGACCGTACCGGATTTCAAATCGGTCGGCATCAAGGACGGAAAGCGGTATGAGGGCTGGTCAGCCATCGTAAGGACAGTCGATACCGTAGACGCCGTGACCGCGACCGTGCCCGAGATCCCGTTCGCGACGCTCTGCACGATCCGCGACCGCATCTTCGCCGAGGTCCCCGGCATAAACAGAGTGATGTGGGATATCTCGACGAAGCCTCTGAGCACGATAGAGTTTGAATGATATAATTTTCGTTTGGCCCCGAAAAATCTCCAAAAAGGCTTGGAAATGCAGTAAATACGGCCTTTTCAAGGAAAAGTGAATAATAACGAATTGGCTTTGGCCCCAATACGGAATCATGCCTCCGTTGGACACAAAAACGTCCGACGGAGGTTTTTGCGTTTTCGGTCTGGCCACAGCCGCAGGGCCAAATGAAATGGGAGTTTTGGGGATTCGTAATTTAAACGACATTCTGTAAATTGTAAATTTTACAGAAGTATATCGAAATTTAGAATGAAACATGCTATAATAATGCAACCGAC
>JAZRWL010000123.1:0-5097 GCA_045599685.1 Lachnospiraceae bacterium | reverse complement strand
GTCGATTACCGTTTCAAACCGGCTCTGGCGGATATCAGGAATTTTGACGCATTCAGGCCGTATTTCTGCGATTGAGAAGGGAGGACGGATCCATGGAAAAGTATTTCGGAAAAGACAGGATCAGCGGATTTAATCTCCACTACGGCATGTATTCCTTTGAATATTATCTTGAATGTCAGCAGAAGCTCGGGATCACGAAGACTGAGCTTTTCGCCGGAGGACAGTCGCTTTATGTTGATCCTTACGGGCATTGCGATCCGGCTCCGGTACGGAAAATGCTGGCGGATCATCATCTCGAATGTGTGACGATCTCTCCGGACAATTGTGGGCTGCAGTACCAGTTCGCCCACAAGGACAGGACCCAGATCGAAAAATCCTTTAATTTTTTCAAGCAGGGCATGATCCTCGGAGCCGAGCTCGGCGCTCATATCATGGAGGCGCATTCGGGCTGGGGTTACTGGAATGAAAACAGGGAGGACGCTCTGAAGCGCTCAGCCGATATGCACAGGAGGCTTTGCGAAGTCGGTGATGAATACGATGTGACGATCGCCTGCGAGGCGCTGCGCCCTCAGGAATCACTTATCGGGTACTCGGTATATGACATCCGAAAGCTTTTCGATCTGGTGGATCATCCGAGGTTCAAGGTCATGATCGACGTCACCGCGATGACGGTATCGGGGGAGACGATCCAGGAATGGTTCGATGTTTTCGGCACAGAGAATATCATCCACACCCACTTCCAGGACAGCAACCCTTACGGCCATCTGATCTGGGGCACCGGAACGAATGATCTCGGCAATATGCTGAAGACCCTTCATGACAATAATTATCAGGGCTGCCTGAGTCAGGAACTCACGGTCCGCGATTATTTCCTCGATCCATATAAGTATGACAGGCTGAACATGGCCACGCTGAATCAGTATTTTTACTGATACGCCGTAAAAAAACCTCCCGGAGGCCGTAAGGTACCGGGAGGTTTTACTATAGGAAAGTATGGGGAGCGTTTCCGCCGTTTCGACAGCTTCTGCCGCCTCTACAGCGCCTTTTTTATTGCTTCGAACAGCTCTTCATAGGTGTCAAAGGCGGGGATCTGCGGATTTTCCGCCTTAATCTTTTCGGTCGTGCGGAACAGGAAGCCTGCCTTGCTCGCGCGGATCATATCCATGTCATTGTAGCTGTCACCGCTCGCTATTGTGGCGAAGCCCATAGCCTGCAGGCCTTTGACCGTGGTCAGCTTTGACTGTTCGCAGCGCATCCGGAAGCCGGTGATAGTGCCGTTCGTATCGACCTCAAGAGTGTTGCAGAAGAGGGTGGGTCGGCCAAGCTTTTCCATGAAGGGCATGGCAAACTGATCAAAGGTATCGCTGAGCACTATCACCTGGGCGATCTTACGGAGCTCATCCATGAATTCACGTGCTCCCGGCAATGGATCAATGGTCATTATGGTTTTTTGGATCTCGGGGAGACCGTAGCCTTTTTCCTTAAGCAATTCTATACGCCAGCGCATGAGCTTTTCATAGTCGGGCTCTTCGCGGGTCGTGCGGCGAAGCTCCGGGATACCGGTGGCCTCAGCGAAAGCGATCCAAATCTCGGGCGTCAGTACGCCCTCCATGTCGAGACATACGATATTCAGATCTCTGCTCATCCTTTTCCTCCTTTTTCAGCTGCCGTGAGGACAAAATTCATCATTTCATCAGCTTCTATCACATCTTTGTGCAGGATATGGGCATTTTCGAGGGATGTAAGTGCTTCGGGAGCCTTTGTCTCGCTGATCTTTTCAAGACGCTTCAGAGAATCGAACTCATTTTCCTCAGGCTTTTCGCCGAGGGCGCTGAGGCAGGGCGCGGGAAATTTGAAGGGCGAGGCTGTGGACAGCACGACCACGGGAGCACCCTCCGCCATGCTTATATAGTCTTCTGATACGGCCCATGCGACCGCGGTATGCGGATCCATCAGATAGCCTGTTTCGCGGAAAACACTGCCTATGACCTGCGCGGCCCTTTCATCGTCTGCGCAGCCGCACGCGAATTCCGCCTGCAGCTTCGCAAGCATCTCTGCCGGGATCGTATAGACACCGGTCTCAGAGAGCTCACGCATGAGCCCTGCGACCAGCTCCTCGTCCTTTGAAAGCAGCCAAAGCAGACGCTCGAGATTGCTCGAAACGAGGATATCCATCGAAGGAGATGTGGTCTTATAGAATTCGCGGCGCTTATCGTAGCAGCCGGTCTTTATGAAATCGGTGAGCACGTTGTTTTTATTCGAGGCACAGACGAGCTTTCCGATCGGCAATCCCATGAGTTTTGCAAAGTATCCGGCGAGTATATCTCCGAAATTACCGGTCGGAACGACGAAATGTACAGGCTCTCCCGTTCGGATGCGTCCTTCATTTATGAGATCCTCATAAGCCTTGAAATAGTACATGACCTGCGGCGCGAGTCTTCCGATATTGATGGAGTTCGCTGAGCTTAAACTCCTGCCTCCGAGATCTTCGGGACGAAGTGAGGCAAAGATCTTTTTCACGCCTGTCTGGGCGTCATCAAAATTTCCTCTGACGGCGCAGACATGGACGTTGCCGCCCTTTTGGGTCGTCATCTGCAGTTCCTGGATACGACTCGTTCCTCTGAAGGGGTAAAAGACTATGATCTGCGTCCCCTTGACATCGTGGAAGCCTTCCAGCGCGGCTTTTCCGGTGTCGCCCGAGGTCGCTGTCAGGATGACCACATCATTTTCGGCG
Source organism: Lachnospiraceae bacterium (assembly GCA_045599685.1). Taxonomy (GTDB): domain Bacteria; phylum Bacillota; class Clostridia; order Lachnospirales; family Lachnospiraceae; genus UBA3774. The sequence goes on along the minus strand of JAZRWL010000123.1, from coordinate 2,363 downwards.
CCCTGTTTTTTTCTGGCGGCGGCGATCAGATGCGGCAGCACACTGAGTGCGACGTCCTTGAAAGCACTCGTCGGTCCTCTGAAAAGCTCGAGGACATAGCGATCCTTTACCTTTACGACGGGAGTCAGATCGTCTGCGGTAAACCTGTTTTCGTAACTCTTTTCGACGAGCTGCTCCATGCCGTCAAAATCCGGCAGCAGCGCGGAAAGGACTGACACGGAAATGCCGCGGGCATCCTGCCGCAGCACCGCTTTCCAGTCAAAACCGATCAGAGAGGGGTCGCAGATATAGAGCCCGCCGTCGGGCGCGATACCTCGTGTCACTGCGGAAAGAGAATCGGCTGTAAGATTTTTGTTCCTTGTACTCTGGTATATCATATTTTTCATCATGTGCCTGAAACGTCAGTCGCTTTTTGCGTTTTGTGCAAGGCGTGCAGCGGGAAAGATCACCGTGTGACGTGATATTCCGTCACGCCCTTTACGGTCTCGCCGTCTATCTGCAGAGCGCAGGGCCTGTCGAATTTTACCGTGATGTCATGTCCCTTTATGATAGTGACGATGTCGGTATGGCTGACATGCTCTCCCTTGAAAATGCTCGGGAAGATGCTCAGGATCTTGAGCTTGCCGCTGTCATGGACGACCACGAGGCTGAGCGCTCTGTCCTCCGCCAGACGGTCCTGCGCAGGCGCGATCATCATTCCGCCGCCGTAGCAGCGGCCGTTCATGCTGGGCGCGAGCCAGACCTTTTTGAATGTGTATTTTTTGCCGTCCACCGTGACCTCTGCGTTCGCGGGCTTGAAGTGGAAAAGCAGTCCCTTGATCACGATCGAGGTATAATTCACGGGCTTATCGGACTTCGCACGGTGCTCGTCACCTACCTCACATGCGTAACCGTCTATACCGAAACCGACATTGTTCAGGAAAAGCCGCCTCCTGCCCTTTACCTCTACGGTGGGGAGATCCACGATATAGGGATCGAGGGTGACGAGCTCGCGGCTGTTTTCGCCTGCCACATCACGGAGGAAATCATTGCCGGTGCCGGCCGGATAGTAGAGCACGGTATGCCCGGGCGCCTGTCCTCCGAGGTCATTTGCAAGGTGATTGATCGTGCCGTCTCCGCCGCAGAGCACGATCTTGTCATCTGGATCGGCGTTGTTCAGGTATTCGCGGATATCCTTGATCTCGGTAATGTCCTCGATGCTGCATTCCCCTCCCAGAAGGGCGGCTGCGGCTTCGGCGGCCGCTTTTCCTTTGCCGTTGTTTGCCTTCGAATTGAATAAAATGTGTTGCTTTGACATGATACTACCTCTTTTCTTTATTCAATTGTTCGACCGTCATTTTGCGCGCCAGATCAGCTATTGCGTGAGAGGTGTTGGCTGCGACATAATCAGCCGGGATCACACCGCAGACGGTTAAATATACGTCGGTACTGTGCCAGGGGAAATTCTTATGGACGAGCTCCGTTCCGGTCACGGTCATCACCGCAACGGGCACGGAGGCGTATTTTGCGATCTTGAAGACACCGTCGTGATAGGGCAGCAGTAAGCATTCTTTACTGCGGGTTCCCTCGGGATAGACGCAGACGGAGGCCGTATCGTTTTTCATCAGGTCCGCCGCGTGGTGCAGGGTCTTCAGTGAACTCCGGGGATCGCTCCTGTCGATGGGAAGGAAGCAGTTGCGTCGGATGAGACGCCCGCCGATCGGAATCGCGAGATTTTCCGGCTTTGAAATATAGACCATGTCCCCGTAATTCATTGAAAACTCGGAGCAAAGCGGATCGAATTTTGACCGGTGATTCGACACGAGCAGAAATCGTGTGCCGGTGGGAAGAAGCTCAAGCCCCTCGGTATGTACGTGTACGCGTCCGAGTACGATGATGAACCGGTTCATCGTGTTTTTGAGCCATCTGTAATAGGGGTGGATGTCCGTGTAGAGGCGTTTTGTATCTACGGGGATCACGCTGATGGCTGCCAGAAGGAAGAACAGTATGACCACAGCCGGGACGAAGGCGACCAGGCCGATGATAATCCAGACGAAAACCATGGGAAACCTCCGATAAAAACAATAATTTATGATAAATATTAATCCTGTCGAGGGGAATAATCAAGTGCTTTGGAGAGGAAAAGACACCCCTCACGCTTACTGTTTTAAGGAAACACCGGCACGGGGATTAAGTAAAGTATCTTGTTTTTTCCACGAAACTTTGTTATGTTAACAACAGAACAAATGCAACGCCCGTTGAAAAAGCATCGGAGGATCAAAAACATGAAACTGGTTGTAGTCGGCGGTGTAGCGGGAGGCGCTTCTGCGGCGGCCCGCGTAAGGCGTTTGGATGAGCAGGCACAGATTGTCATTTTTGAAAGA
>JAZRWL010000122.1:0-3519 GCA_045599685.1 Lachnospiraceae bacterium | reverse complement strand
ATGATCAACGTGATCACTACGCCGCCCAGGAGCATTATCGGAGCGCGCAGCATCATAGTCTGTGAGACCTGGCAGAAGGATTGGACATTGTAGCTGTCGCTCGTCAGTCTGCTCGTAAGACTCGGGAGACCGACGGAATCGAACTGGTCTCCGGAGAGCTCGATCGTTTTTTTGAAGAGCGCCTGACGGACATCATAGGAGATATTGTGGGCGTTGTTTACGGCTGCACGGTTTGCTTTGATATTGAGAAAGCGGGTCAGCAGCGCAAGAAGGATCATAGCGGCGCCGCAGGCGATTACGAGCCAGATGCTGTTCATCGGGACGACATCGTCTATCATGAATTCCAGCACATAGGGGATGAGCAGCTCGGTTATAGCTGCAAGAAATTTTACTACCATCGTTCGCGTGATGCTGAGACGGTATTTTTTCATATATTGAAGTATGAGTTTCATTTTTACCCGCTCCTGCGGCAGAAATCAGCAGGGGATTACTCCTGCCTGAATTTTTTATGGCAATGTCTGCACTCGCTGCGAAGCACATTCGTATAACGTCCGCAATGAGGGCAGACGGAGAATTTAAGCGCGACGATGACGAGTACGATAGCGGCGCCGATGCAGATCCAGCGTGTGATGTTTATGCCCTGCTCTCCGAGGGCAACCTGTACCGATTCCGTATTCGCGGCGAGCGAAAAGACGAACAGCTCGACTATGGCGAAGATTTCGAGGACACGGGCAATCTTGTATTTGCTTTTCATATTGTTATCCTTCCTGTATCTCTGTTTATTGCTGGCGCTTCGGCAGGCACATGGCTATGACCGAGCCGATAGCGACGTAGGTGCCGCAGAGGAGCAGTGCGAAGTTGAAATTTCCGAAGTGATCCGCGAGCTTTCCTACGAGGAAAGGCCCGGTGATATTGTAGATGCAGCTTGCGGAAATGATGACTCCGTAGATCTCGCTGTAATATACGACGCCGAAATTGTCCGTGATGAGCACCGGCAGCAGAGCCATTTCCGTGCCGTAGCTTATCATGATGATGAGGGTAGCGGCGACTAGCAGGACGCTTGAGTGCATGAACTGGAACAGCAGTATGAGCACCGCCATGAATGCGAGCTGGATACCCAGCACCCATTTACGCGGGAATCTGCCGCCGAGATAGCCGCCTATGATACGGCCGGCGCAGTTTCCGAAGGTGGCGATAGTTGAGAAAACGAAGGGATTGACGGAGTCGTTCTGGAATGAAACGATGCTCGCGATATTGCTCATCACCGCGGCGCCGCCGCCGGTAACGAACATGAACATGATGATTAGCATGTAAAAGGCAGGTTTTTTCGCGGCCTGCTTCAGAGTCAGATTCTCCGTCTCGGTTTGATTGCCGTCGGAATCGACATTCGAAAGGATGTATTCCATAGGCGGATCCTTTACGAAAAAGCCTACGATGATGAGGACGACGCCGGTGAAGGCCGCGATGATGATAAAGGTGGTCCGGACGGAATAGCTCGTGACGAGCTCGCCCGCTATGACCGATGTATATACGCCCGCGAGGCCGAAGCCCGTCGTGGCTATGGCGGAGGCGATACTGCGTTTTTTCGCCGGAGCCCATTTCAGCATGGGCGTGATGGCAGCGGTGTAGCAGGCTGCCTGACCGATGCCGTATAAACCGCCGTAGCAGACGGCGACCATACCGGGCCGATAGAATACCGAGCAGCCGACGAGTCCGATCGTGGTCAGCACCGCACCCGCGAGGACGGTGAGCTTCGGTCCGTATTTATGATAAAAGAAGCCGAATACGAGTACGCCGAAGGCGTAGCCGAAGCCGCATATAGTATAGGGAAGAGATGCCTCCGAGTAAGTCCACCCGTCGGTTGATACCATGGCCTTTGACAGGACGCTCCAGGAAGGGTTGATGCCGAGCATCAGCATTATCAGGGAGCCTGTTATCAAAGCTTTGATGACCTGTTTGTTTTTCATAATGTCCCTCTATCGTGAATTGATATTTATTCACATCGACGATTGTAGCACTTTCGTTACCGACGGTCAAAAGAAAATAAGGCGAAAAACTGCGGGTGGCGAAGGTACCGGAAAATATGTCGAATTCGTGAAAAGCTGCATTATTACCCGAAAAGAGCTTGAAAAGTCACAATAAAGCAGTATCATAAATTAGGCTCTTATCAGCCAAAGGGAGGTATTACTTATGAAGAAAATGATCATTGCACTTGTTCTTATTTGCCTTGTCGTGTCAGTCTGCGCCTGCGGCGGAGAAACCGACGCTGAGACTACCGTTGCCGATACCGCGGCAGTGACTGAGGCAGCTGACACTACCGAAGCGGCGGTCGAGTCCGAAGCGGCAGAGGTCGATCTTTCGAATCCCGACGCAGTCGTGGAATTCGGCGATTATGAAGGACAGCAGGCGCTCAGCAAGAGCATTCAGAATCTTGAAATGACCGGAAAGGTAGTCTCCATCGACGGCACCTTCAGTGTACTCGGCACCAGCCATGTCATCGGTCAGTCGAACGGAAACGGCGAATCCGTAGGTACGGTCATTACCGTAGAGGGTTATGAGGATGCGGATTATCCGGCTGACGGCGCACATGTGCAGCTCGTGGGTGTGGTAGTGACCGAGGGCTTGACCTCGACCATCAGCGTAAAGCCCGAGAATATCACCGTAGTGGAGTAAGGATAAAAGCCGGTGACCGGCAATGTGAGTCGCTGCAATTTTGAGCCATTTGACCTCAGGGTCGGGTGGCTTTTTTGTGCGATAAGGCGGTCATGCGGCGGCGTAAGCTTGTTTACGCCGATATTTGATCGCCAAGGACATCGAGCAGCTTGCTGCGAGATGTGCGAATGCCGCAAATCGAGAAGGAGGAGCAGGGCTCCTCCTTCTCGATCATGGAAATGCCGTTCTGCACGGGCGTATGAGTACGATATGCAAAGAAACCGCGGGCTGCGCATATCATGCGTTCGGACAGAGCCGGTCTGTTCGGATATCCCGGTGCTTATTCATTTGACAGTGCTTTTCCGGATGAACTGCAGTTATGGAGTGATCCGGCAGTCCGGGACGAACTTGTGAGGCAGAGTATATGTTCAGAAACTTTAGTATATTTCAGGACAATGGATGCAGTATCATGGGAGGAATGTGCAAATAATTATATATAGTAATATATTTTACCAACAACAAAAATAATTCAGATAAATAATCATTAATTATTATAATGTTGGAGCTGAACGAAAAACAAATCATATAAATAGTCATTTATTATAATTAAATCTCAAATATTGACAGATATTTTTGCGTATTGTATACTCCAGCAAGTTGGCGTATTTTTTGCCGGCAAAAAACATTTTTTATGGAGGAACTATGAAAAAGAGTGCTCTGAAATCACTGCTCGCGATCCTTCTTATCCCCTGCATGATGCTCACTGCCTGCGGCACGACCGAAGATACCACTGCCGCTGAAGGCGAAGAGACTACTGCTGCCGCTGGCGAGGAGACCACTGCTGCTGAAGCTGACGGCGAAGAGACC
>JAZRWL010000121.1:0-3423 GCA_045599685.1 Lachnospiraceae bacterium | reverse complement strand
ACTACGGCGCAGAACAGGGGAGTATATTCCTTCTGCATGTGTCCCGGAGGACATGTGGTGAATGCTTCTACCGAAGAGGGGCATATAGTAGTGAACGGGATGAGCCTGTCGGAAAGGCACGGAAGGAAGGCGAACAGCGCGCTCGTAGTGACCGTCGCCCCGGGGGACATAGGCGACGGCGACGAGCTGAGCGGTATCGGTTATCAGAGAAGATATGAAAGGCTCGCTTTTGAAGCGGGAAAAGGCAGGATCCCCGTTCAGCTTTTGGGTGATTTCATGGAAGGGAAGACCGGCAGTGTCTTCGGCGGTGTCGGCCCCGATATCAAAGGAGCGTATTCCTTCAGTGAGCTCGGCAGGGTATTGCCGTCGCAGATAAGCGCTTCATTGAAGGAGGCACTGCCACGCTTCGGAGCTTCGATAAAAGGCTTTGACAGGCGGGACGCCGTACTGTCGGGCATAGAGAGCAGGACTTCATCACCTGTCAGAATCCTGCGCGACGAGCATTATGAAAGCAATATTGAAGGGCTCTTCCCCTGCGGAGAGGGAGCGGGATACGCAGGCGGCATCATGTCGGCCGCTGCCGACGGGATGAAGGTGGCCGAAGAAATAATCAGGAGAACAATAATATGACTGAAAAAGATATTGAGAGAATAAACGTTCTGTACCGCAAAAGAAAAGCCGGGACGATCACGGACGAGGAGCTCGCGGAGCATGACAGGCTGCGGAAAGAATATATTGAGGCTTTCCGCAACAATCTGAGAAGCACGCTGAACAATACGGTCATAGATTATCCGGACGGCACGAGCGTTGATCTCGGAGTAAAATACGGCGGCTTAAAAAGAGACGAAAAGGGAGAGCTCCCCAATGCCTGATAATATCGCGGAAGCCGAAAGACAAAAGGATTTCATATCGAAATTGCGCCTGCTCGTAAATGCAAGAGAGGCAGCTCTCGGGCGTCCTCTTACGGCCTGTATATCTACCTTTGGCTGCCAGATGAATTCGAGAGATTCCGAAAAACTCATGGGCATCCTCACTGAGGCCGGATATCTGGAATCTGATGATGAAAGGGCGGATATCGTGATCTATAATACCTGCACGGTGCGCGAAAATGCCAATCAGCGCGTATACGGCAGGCTCGGTCATCTGAATTCCTACAAAAAGAAAAATCCAGACATGATCATCGCTGTCTGCGGCTGTATGATGCAGGAACCGGACGAGGTCGAGAAGGTGAAAAAGATATATCCCTTCATCGACATCGCTTTCGGTACGCACAATATATTCCGTCTTGCCGAGCTCGTGCATGAGCGTTTGTCCACCGGACGGAGGGTCATAGATGTATGGGACGGCACCGACCTCATCGTGGAGGATCTTCCCGTAGTGCGCAAGTATCCGTATAAGTCCGGCGTGAATATCACTTACGGCTGCAACAATTTCTGCAGCTATTGCATCGTACCCTATGTCCGCGGCAGAGAGCGCAGCAGGGATCCGAAGGATATCATTTCCGAGATAAAAGGACTCGTGTCCGACGGAGTGGTCGAGGTCATGCTTCTCGGCCAGAACGTGAATTCCTACGGTAAGACTCTCGATACTCCTGTATCCTTCCCCGGGCTATTGCGCATGGTCGAGGCGATAGACGGTCTGGAGAGGATACGCTTTATGACCTCTCATCCGAAGGATCTCTCGCCCCAGCTAATAGAGACGATGGCAGCCTCGGAAAAGATCTGCCGCCATCTGCACCTGCCGCTCCAGTCCGGCAGCAGCCGCGTATTGAAGAGAATGAACCGTGTCTATGACAAGGAGCAGTATCTCGACCTCACCGCGAGGATAAAGGCCGCGATCCCCGGTATTGCGCTCACTACTGATATCATAGTCGGCTTCCCGGGGGAGACGGAGGGGGATTTCGAGGAGACTCTCGATGTCATCGAAAAGGTGCGTTTCAGCAGTGCGTTCACTTTTATTTACAGCAAAAGGAACGGCACAAAGGCCGCTGAATTTCCGGATCAGGTCCCGGATGATATCGTAAAGGACCGCTTTGACAGGCTTCTGTCAGCCGTCCAGCGTATTGCCGCCGAGGAATGCGGGAGAGACTGCGGAAAGGTGCTCCCCGTACTCGTAGAGGATGTCGATGATCACGATCCGTCCTGCGTTACCGGCAGGCTCAGCAATAATATCATGGTCCATTTCCCGGGCGACGCCTCGCTCATAGGCCGTATCGTCAGAGTCAGACTGCTCGAGGCAAAGGGCTTTTACTATTTCGGAAGGATGGAAGAATAATGCTTTCACCGATGATGCAGCATTATCTCGAAACAAAGAAGGAATATCCGGACTGTCTGCTATTTTACAGGCTCGGTGACTTCTATGAGATGTTCTTCGAGGACGCCGTCACGGTCTCACGTGAGCTCGAGCTCGTACTGACCGGAAAGGACTGCGGCCTGGAGGAGCGCGCGCCTATGTGCGGCGTGCCGCATCACGCAGTCGACCAGTATCTGAACCGTCTTGTCGAAAAGGGATACAAGGTCGCAATAGCTGAGCAGATGGAGGATCCGAAGCTCGCGACCGGGCTCGTAAAACGCGAGGTCGTGCGCGTGGTGACCGCAGGTACGCTCACCTCGGAGCAAGCCCTTGATTCGACTAAGAATAATTACCTGATGTCGGTATATTATGCCGACAGAGCCTTCGGCGTCGCGGTGACGGATATCAGCACGGGTGCTTTTTATGTGACGGAGGCAGATACGCTACACTCCGTCGAGGAGGATATCGACAGGTTTTCTCCGGCTGAGATAATCTGCAATAATGCCTTCCTTATCAGCGGCATCGATCTCGAAAAGCTGAAAAAAAGAAGCGGAATCCAGTTCGGCACGATCGATGACAATGAATTCAGCAATGAAATAGCCGTAAATATCCTGAGAGAGCATTTCAAACGTTCCTCTTATTCATCACTCGGTCTTGCGGAGCTACCGGACGGAGCGCTCGCCGCCGGGATATTGATGAATTATCTGTACAGGACTCAGAAAAACAGCATTCCGCAGATCACCTCCATCAGTGTGATCAACAAAAACGGGTCGATGTTCATCGATTCCTTTACGAGGCGCAATCTCGAGCTCACTGAGACCATCCGTGATAAGGAAAAGCGAGGGAGTCTGCTGTGGGTGCTCGATAAGACGAAGACTGCCATGGGAGCAAGGGCGCTGCGCAGGATAATCGAGCAGCCGCTGCTCGACAAGGCGAAGATCGAAGAACGTCTGGATGCTGTGGAAGCGATATATGACGATCTCGTACTCAGGGAAGAGCTGCGCGAATATCTCGGACCGGTACGTGATTTTGAACGTATCATCGGTCGTATCGCCTGCGGCAGCGTAAACCCGAAGGAACTGATCTCGCTTTCGGTTTCGATAGATATGGTGGGAAAGCTGCTGCAGGTGA
>JAZRWL010000120.1:0-6982 GCA_045599685.1 Lachnospiraceae bacterium | reverse complement strand
GGTGGATTTTCCGACATTCGGTATACCCATCACCATGATCTTTACGGAACGGTTCAGTATCCCTCTTGCGCGGTCACGTGCGGTCTTTTCCTCGACGGCCTTTGAGATCGCTTCATCGATGCGCCGTGTCCCGGAATTTTTCCTTGAATCGAGCATCAGCACCTGCATTCCGAGCGACTCAAAATATGCCGCCCATTTTTCATTGGCGGCCGGATCTGCGAGATCAGCCTTATTCAGCACGATAAGCCTTGCCTTACCGCGGGCAAGAATATCGATATCGGGATTCCTGCCTGAAAGAGGGATCCTTGCATCTGTAAGCTCGATCACAAGGTCGATGACCTTTATACTTTCCTGAATCTCCCTTTTGGCCTTCGTCATATGGCCGGGATACCATTGAACATTCATATATCAATCAGAAACGAACCCGAGTCTTGAGATCGGGGATATACAGAACCACACTTTGCCGATGATATCTTCTCTTGCGATACAGCCGACAGTTCCGAAACGGCTGTCTTCGCTGCTCTCTCCGTTATCACCGAGCAGGAAATAATCTCCTTCACCGAGGAGGATCTCGTTCGCGGCGAGGCCGGAAACGAGATAATCATTCATATAATCAGGCAGCTCCAGCACTTTCTCATCGATATAAACGCTTCCGGCGAGGATACATACTGTCTCACCCGGCAGGCCGACCACTCTCTTGACGGAGACGCTGCCGTTCGTCATGAAGCCGACGGCGTCGAAGCGGCCTATATTGCCGAAAATATAGGCGACCCGGTCAAGCAGCACCTCGTCCTCGTCATTGAACGAAGGTTCCATGGAATGACCGGTTATCAAAGCTCTGCTGCCGAAGCACCATAACACGAGCACAGCCGCACCGATGACCGCGGCTATCCTGACCACCCAGTGGATGGTCTCTGTGAAACCCGACGGTTTTTCCTGATTTTCGGTAGAAACAATCTGTGCCATATTACCTCACTAATGAAAAAGGGACAACCTTTTAGTTGTCCCTTTATTCTTACCTGACCAGTTCCTTGACCTTGGCGGATTTTCCGACACGGTTGCGGAGGTAGTTGAGCTTCGCTCTCCTGACTTTACCTCTTCTTACTACCTCGATCTTGTCGATGTTCGGAGTATGCAGAGGCCAGGTCTTTTCGACGCCGACACCATTGGATGACTTTCTGACGGTAAAGGTCTCTCTTGCGCCGCCATTCTGTCTCTTAAGAACAGTGCCCTCGAAGATCTGGATCCTTTCACGGTTTCCTTCCTTGATCTTCGCATGTACTCTTACGGTGTCGCCTACGTTGAAGTCGTCAACAGTCTCCTTCATCTGAGCCTGCTCGATCTTCTTGATGATTTCGTTCATGATTTCCTCCTGAAACAGATGTCCTTAACGCCGATTATTATATGATGCGACAGAGGGCCACCCTTAATACGCCCGCTAAAGATACCATATTACGGTAATCATTGCAAGCACTTTTTACATGTTTTTTAACAAATCGGGCCGCTTTTTGGCTGTGCGTTCGAGGGACTTTTCATACCGCCATTTCCTGACCCTTTCATGATCTCCCGAAAGCAGGATCTCCGGTACGGCCATCCCTTCATATACCGGCGGCCTCGTATACTGAGGATATTCCAGAAGTCCGTCGGAAAAGCTCTCCTCGGCGCCTGACTCGGAATTTTTCAGCACTCCGGGTACCATCCTCGAGATAGCGTCGACCATGACCATAGCGGGCAGCTCTCCGCCGGTGAGGACATAATCACCGATAGAGACCTCGTCGGTCACGACCTTTTCGATTACTCTTTCGTCGATCCCTTCATAGTGTCCGCAGATTATGACCAGATCCTCCGCCAGAGCGAATTCTTTTGCCAGACTCTGTGTAAAGGTCTTTCCCTGCGGAGAGGTATATATGACTCTCGCTCCGGGCGCAGCATTTTCCAGCGCCTTGCTGCAGGCTCTGTCAATCGGTCCAGGCTGCATGAGCATCCCGGCTCCGCCTCCGTAAGGATAATCGTCAACCCTTCCGTCGTTTCTGTCGGAAAAATCTCTGATATTGATCACATCAAGTGAGATCAGTCCGGCACTTATCGCCCGGCCTATGATGCTCGTATTCAGAGTATCGCTCACCATTTCCGGGAATAATGTCAGGATGTGAAAAGTCATAGATCCTCCAGTCCGTCAAGGATATGTACAGTCACTATCCCCGCTTCCGTATCGACTTTTTTGATGCAGTCGGGGATCACGGGAAGGAGCAGGTCCTTTTTCCCTTCACGGCTTATCACATACACATCATTTGCTCCGGTCTGAAGCACATCATTTAATATACCGACGGTATTGCCTTCCTCATCTGAAACCTGCAGCCCCAGCACATCCGCGATATAATACTCTCCCGGCCCGAGAGGGATCGCATCCTCTCTGCGCACGAGAAGATCGAGACCTTTTAACTTTTCGGCAGCTTCAATGGAATCAATACCGGAAAGCTTCAGGATCACGAGATTCTTGAAGTATTTTACATGCTCAGCCTCATGCTCCTCAAGCGTTCCCGCCCTGTCGATAAGTACAGCTTGAAGGTCTTCGAAACGACCGATATCCTCGGTAGTAGGGAAGACCTTCATCTCGCCGTTCAGTCCGTGTGTGTTGGTTATCACACCGACGCGGAAATACTCATTCATAACGTTCAGTTCACATCCAGAGTAGCTCTCTTGTCTTCTCTGGATGCTGCCACCTTGAGCACGGTGCGGATAGCCTTTACGATACGGCCCTGCTTGCCGATGACCTTTCCCATATCCGACGGATCGACAGTGAGCTCAAGCCTGACCTCTCCATCTTCTTCGGATTCTGTGACCTCGATCTGATCCGGATTATTCACCAGAGCCTTCGCGATCACCTCTACAAGCTCCTTCATTATGACCTCCGCTTACTCTACACCGGCGATTTTCAGAAGCTTCGCAACGGTCTCTGAAGGCTTTGCGCCGTCGGCGAGCCACTTCTTAGCCTTTTCGGTGTCGATCTTGATGACGCTGGGTTCCTGATTGGGATCATAATATCCGAGGTCATCGATGAATCTTCCGTCTCTGGGTGAACGTGCGTCCGCTACAAGTACTCTGTAGAAAGGCGCCTTCTTCTTTCCCATCCTGCGTAAACGAATCCTAACTGCCATTTTTATTCTCCTCCTGAATAATATTTGTATCAAAAAGGCAATTTTCCGAATCCGAAAGGATTCCTCTTCTTGCCCATCATACCGGACATCTGTTTCATCATTTTCTTTGACTGCTCAAACTGCTTGATAAGGCGGTTCACATCGGCGACATTGACGCCGGCGCCCTTTGCTATGCGGTTCTTGCGCGAGGGATTGATGATCGAGGGGCGTTCCCTCTCCTCATTAGTCATGGAATATATTATCGATTCGACTTTCTTTATCTGGCTCTCATCGACCATATCCGCGCCTTTTACCTTGGACGATACTCCGGGTATCATTCCCAGCAGGCTGGATATGCCGCCCATTTTCTTGATCTGTGAGAACTGCTCCAAAAAATCGTTGAAATTGAATTCGGCCTTGCGGATCTTCTGTTCGAGCTCCTTCGCGGCCTTGTCATCGATCTCCGCCTGCGCCTTTTCGATGAGTGTGAGCACATCTCCCATTCCGAGGATACGGGAAGCCATACGGTCGGGATAAAAGGGTTCGAGATCGGAGAGCTTTTCACCCATACCTGCGTAAAAGATGGGCTTTCCGGTGACGGCTCTGATCGAAAGCGCCGCGCCGCCCTTCGTATCGCCGTCGAGCTTCGTGATTATCACGCCGTCAGTACCGACAACATCGTTGAATTCGGAGGCGACATTGACAGCATCCTGACCTGTCATAGCGTCTACGGTGAGGATCGTGCAGTCGATGCTTACCGCGTCCTTGATATCCTTTAACTCATCCATCATGGACTCGTCTATATGCAGACGGCCGGCGGTATCGAGGATAATACAGTTCAGACCGTTTTCAGAAGCGTATTTGCAGGCACTCTCGGCTATTTTTACGGGTGATTTTTCACCCTCAAGTGAAAACACCGGGACATCCTGCTTTTTGCCGTTGATCTTCAGCTGTTCTATAGCAGCGGGGCGGTACACGTCGCAGGCGACCAGCAGAGGCTTGCGTCCCTCGGCCTTGAGCTTTCCTGCGATCTTTGCGGCAGTGGTCGTCTTACCTGCGCCCTGAAGACCTGCCATCATTATGACGGTCATGGCTGATGAAGGCTTGAGCGGAAGCGGAACGATGTTATCGCCGAGGAGATGGATCATTTCCTCATTGACGATCTTTATCACCATCTGGCCGGGAGTAAGGCTTTCCATGACATCCTCTCCCACGGCGCGGGCCTCTACTGCTTTAACGAACTGCTTGACGACCTTGAAGTTGACGTCGGCCTCGAGAAGCGCTATACGAACCTCCTTCATGGCCTCCTTGACATCAGCCTCGGTGAGTCTGCCCTTACCGCGGAGCTTTTTGAAAACATTTTGAAGTTTTTCACTTAAGCCTTCGAATGCCATTACAAAGCTTCCTCTAATTCCTTCACTGTATCTTCTATCCTTCCGAGAGCTTCAGCTTCGGTGAGCTGACCGCTTTTTGAAGAATCGATGTATTCTTTGATCAGCCTGATGCTTTTCCTTGTCGAGGTGAAGCGTTTTACCAGTCCGAGCTTTTCCTCATAGCGGGCAAGCGCTTTTTCGCTGCGCCTGAGCATATCGAATATACCCTGGCGTGTAACGCCCTCCTGCTCGGCTGCCTCGCTGATCGTAAGATCCGAAAAGACCACTGCCTCATAGATGCGCCGCTGATTCCCCGTGAGTAGCTCTCCGTAAAAATCATAAAGCAGGCTCTGTTCAACGATTTCGTCGATCTTTTCCACTTGGCCCTCCGAAGTGTAAAGTCCCATACCTTTACAGCTGCAGAAAAGAATATAAACGAACCGCTGTTCTTTGTCAAGTGTTTTTTCTTGACGGGATAATTTCCGGTTTATTCATAAGATGTGCCGGTTCTTTATATACTGCGCAAAAAAAACCGGGAGACAGCGCTCCCGGTCAGCTTTGATCATGTTTATCTTTACGTGCTTACTTTTTCGCTGTACACGTTACTATAGCGGATTCGAGTCCCTTTACGACACTTCCGTTGTACTTTGAGAAGGCCGCGACCTTGTAATAATAGGTCTTTCCGTTCGTAAGACCGGAGACATTCGTATAAGATGTCGTGCTGCCGGAGGTGATCTCCTTGATAAGTGTGTATGTCCCTGTCTTGCTCGCGGCTCTGTAGATGCGATAGCCCGCGGCGCCGGTGACCTTCGTCCAGCTGAGCTTTATCTTCTGCGAACCGGCGGGCACTGCCTTTAATCCGGTGACCTTGCTTAATCTGCAGATACAGCTTGATACATCTGATTCGAGTCCGTAAACCTTATTGCCGTTATAATTGGAGTAAGCCTTTACCTTATAATAATAGGTCCTGCCGTTCGTTAGTCCCGATACATTCGTATAAGACAGCGTATCTCCCAATGAGTAATCATGTGAAAAACAATTTACAGCACGCCTATCCTGCTCTCCCAGTAAGCTCGGTCGGACTCATACTGCTCGTTCAGCCATTCGATCGCGGCGATACGTCCCTCCTCATCAAATGAAAAGCTTTCCTTTTTCTTTGCATCATCTGCAGTGTTTTCATAATTCAGCGGCTCAGGCCAGACTGCTGCCTCGAGCGTTTGTTTTTCCTCGGCCTCCACTCTTATCAGGCGATAGCGCATACCGCGGTATCCGCCGGTAAAGGGGAGCTTTTTCAAAAAACCTATCGAAAGAATGTCTTTTTCAGTGATCATTGATATCCACCTCTATAGTGATCCTGTTTGCAGCGGAGTAAATATACGCGCCTCTCACCGGCATATGATAGGCTCTCATAAGAGCATCCGCGTATAATACGAGCTGCACCCTGTATCGTTCCGCGAGTTCCTTTACTCTGCCGCCAGGTATTCGGTCGGTCTTATAGTCCACGAGTATCAGACCGTCATCCTCGACGAAAAAGCAGTCAATGATACCCTTTACTATCACCTTGTCCGCAGAAGCTGCTCCTGCATCGACTGCTGCCGCAGGTATTTCCATGATAAAAGGTTTTTCACGGAACAGAAAGCCTTTTTTATCGGCCTCAGCCGCGCGTTTTCCGATATCGGTATCATAAAAGCCCGCCACCTGTGAAGGCTCGAGCAGGGCTGCTTCCTCCTCAGCGATCCTGCCGTCCTTACTCATATCGGCGATCAGTGAAGCCGCATATGACGGATCGGCGGCTCTTGCCGTATCAAGAAGGGACATAACCAGATGGAACGCAGTTCCCACGCGCTTGAAATCGGGCTTCCTGAGGCTGTCGTCAGTCAATGACTGAGCGAGCTCGTCATCGTCATCCCGACCGGAAGCCGGCTCCAGCATATCAGACGCGAGGCGCCGTTTTTCCTCTTCGAGCTGTTTCATCTCGGTAACACTGTATACTATCCTGCCGTTTTGATACGGGTACTGATAGGTGATGATATTCTCGAGGTCTGAATGTATATCGGCATCGTATATTCGCTGCGGGTCCACCCTTCCTATCAAGGCGAGACGTCCCGCGCCCTTGATAAGTTCTTTCTTTTTGTGTTCTTCCTCATCGTTTTTTCCGAAGAAGCGGCAGCTGATATGCGAAGGCCTGCAGGCCATCCCCATACGTACAAAATCGAGCAGTCTTCCGGCTGTAGATACATACCACGCCGGAAGCAGGCCGGAAGCGTCAGCCACGGGGATCATCTCGAGCTTTGACTCATCCTTTATTGAGGCGGTGATAATGAGCTTTTCCTTCGCTCTCGTCATGGCAACATAGAGCAGACGCAGCTCTTCTTCCTTGTTTTTCCTCGAGATAAGAGCGGACAGAGCACTTTTTGCCATAGACGGTAGCCTGATATTACGGTCTCTGTCTATGAGATCGGCCCTTATGCC
>JAZRWL010000119.1:0-2103 GCA_045599685.1 Lachnospiraceae bacterium | reverse complement strand
TACTATCTCGAGGAGCTTGTCATTCGGTATCACGATGAGCGTGTCAACATTCTGCTTCAGCTTTTCGATGCCGTTTACCGCGTTCTGCATACGGACACGGGCCTCGAAGCGGAACGGCTTCGTCACGACACCTACGGTCAGGATACCCATTTCCTTTGCGATCCTCGCGATAACGGGAGCTGCGCCCGTTCCGGTGCCGCCGCCCATGCCGCAGGTGACGAAGACCATGTCAGCTCCGTGAAGAGCATTGACTATGTCCTCTTCGCTTTCCTCAGCGGCCTTTTCGCCCACCTCAGGCTGTGCTCCGGCGCCAAGACCCTTTGTGAGCTTTTCTCCTATCTGTAAAGTGGTGGGAGCCTTGCACATCTGCAGTGCCTGCCTGTCGGTATTTATGCCGATGAACTCCACTCCCTCAATATTGCTGTCGACCATGCGGTTCAGCGCATTATTTCCGGCACCGCCGATACCTACTACGAGTATCTTCGCGGCGCTCTCGGATTCATTAAGCTTTATCTCAATCACGGCTACTCTCCCTACTGTATAATTTCGGTATTAGACAAATCATATGTTATTTACGGATAATTATCAAGTTATTTTTTGCCGGCGGATGACATTTAAGAAAGGTTTAACAAATATGTCAGTCTTCCTCAAAATAACAGACTGCCGAGGATGAGCCTCCGTTGTAGTTCTCCATATGAAGAGTGCCTCTTTTTCCGGACAGCGCCGGTATCATCTGCAGTGCCTCCATGAGTTTTTCTTGCAGGGAGATATTCCTGCCGAGGAGCACGGTTATGCCGTCTACGCCGAGGATGAGCTCGTCACCCTCCACCGTGATCTCATCTATCACGGAATAAAAATTCTGAGTCACGCCGTTTATCGTGATCTCACTGGAATTGACAAAGTCTATGACGGTCTCGATCAGCTTGAAACTGTCCTCATCCTCCACGGAGAGTCTTTCGTTGATCACCGCTTTTTCGACCTTCAGGCCGTTTATCTCAGCGACATCCTCGAATCTTTCCGACGTGCTCTTCAGCACGACACCGTTTTTGTCAAAATACAGATAGCTGTTCAGATGCGGTACGCAGCCGTAGAGCTTCCTTTCCTTTACGACGATGGAGACCGAGGTGAGCGAATTGAAGGAAAGCTCGTATTCGTCAAGTGCATTCACCTCATAGCCGCCGAAGAGCTCATTTGCGAGGATCACGAGAGGCGAGCTCTCAACTCCTTCTCTCAGGAAAAATTCTCCGATCTCCTGAGCGGTGAAGTGCCTGTTTCCTATGATATTCACCTCATCCACACGCATCAGCAGGCCGGTAAGGACGAGCCCTCCGACCAGCAATACCACGGCGATTATGATTATTATCTTTGTCTTTTTCGTCATGCTTTATGCGACCGCTG
The DNA here is from genome assembly GCA_045599685.1 of Lachnospiraceae bacterium. Lineage (GTDB taxonomy): Bacteria > Bacillota > Clostridia > Lachnospirales > Lachnospiraceae > UBA3774. The sequence continues at coordinate 705 of JAZRWL010000119.1, read as the reverse complement.
CTACGACTGCCTTCATCAGCCGCGCAAAATCCTTCGCAACTCTCTCGGTAGCCTCATTCACCTCTTCACCCGATAGAGGCCTGTCCGTTACTCCGCAGGCCATGTTCGATATGCAGCTGATACCGCAGACCTTCATCCCCATCTGATGAGCGGCTATCGCCTCCACCACGGTGCTCATCCCCACGGCATCTGCCCCGAGCATCCGGAACATGCGGATCTCGGCCTTTGACTCGAACTGAGGCCCGCCCGTCTGTACGTATACGCCCTCACGGAGCGTCATCCCGAGATCCGCGGCGGCCTTTCTTATCCTGTCGCAGATATCCCGGTCATATACATTGCTCATATCGGGGAAAACGGGACCGTACTCCGTCCAGTCGCCCTCTCTGAGCGGACTCGGCATGAAGGATGAGATATGATCCGTGATCAGCATGAGATCACCGACATTGAAGCCGGTATTAATGCCTCCGGCGGCATTCGTGAGAATGAGTGTCTCCGCGCCGAGGAGCCTCGCGAGCCTCTGCGGCATCACGACCTCGGGCATGGGATATCCCTCATAATAATGGATGCGCCCCTTTAATACCACAGCCGGGACCCCGCTCACATATCCGAAGATATATCTTCCGTCGTGTCCCGGCGCCGTGGATACGGGGAAGCCGGGGATGTCGCCGTAAGGGATCTCGAGCACCTTTTCCATATCGTTCATAT
>JAZRWL010000118.1:0-4227 GCA_045599685.1 Lachnospiraceae bacterium | reverse complement strand
ATTTTTTGTTCGTAACCGTTCTCTCCCGGCATAAAGAAGCTCGTACCGACGAGCTCGTCGGGGAGGTACTGCTGCTTAACATAATGTCCCGGAAAATCATGGGCGTACTTATATCCCAGGCCGTGTCCGAGCTCCCGCTCTCCGGCAAAATTCGTATTCTGCAGATGATGCGGTACCGAACTCATCGGGGTATCCTTCACCGCCTTCATCGCAGCCTCGAGCGCCATATACGAGGCGTTGCTCTTCGGCGCAGTCGCAACATATACCGCCGCTTCCGCCAGAGGTATCCGTCCCTCGGGCATACCAACCTTTTCCAGTATATTAAAGGCCGCCGACGCCACGACTATCGCCTGCGGATCGGCCATGCCCACATCCTCCGAGGCACAGATCATGATGCGCCTTCCGATGAATTTCGGATCTTCTCCCGCATACAGCATACGGGCAAGATAATAAACCGCCGCGTCGGGATCGGAGCCTCTCATGCTCTTTATGAAGGCCGAGATCACATCATAATGATTGTCTCCGGTCTTGTCATATCGCACATTCCTGCGCTGCACGCATTCCTCGGCTATATCTACGGTGATCCTGATCTTTCCGTCTGCCGAGGGATTCGTCGTGAGCACGGCGAGCTCTATGGCGTTGATCGCTGTACGCGCGTCGCCGGAGCAGATATCCGCCAGGAAGTCCACTGCCTCATCGTCTATACAGGCGTTATAAGAGCCCATACCCTTATTTTCGTCATATACGGCGCGTTCTATGAGCTTTTTGACATCCTCCTTTTCGAGCGGTTTCAGCTCAAAAACGGCGGAGCGAGAGATCAGTGCGGAATTCACCTCGTAATAAGGATTCTCCGTAGTCGCCCCTATCAGTATCACGGTCCCGTCCTCGACATACGGCAGCAGATAATCCTGCTGAGCCTTGTTGAAGCGGTGGATCTCATCTATGAAAAGTATAGTTTTTTTGCCGTACTGGGCAAGACTGCGCTGAGCTTCCTCCACAGCCTCCTGCATTTCCTTTTTACCCGAGGTAGTGGCATTTATCGCACGGAAAACCGCACTGCTCGTATTCGCTATGACCATAGCGAGCGTCGTTTTGCCGGTGCCGGGAGGGCCGAAAAAGATGAGTGAGCTGAGCTTGTCCGCCTGGATCGCCCTGCGCAAAAGCTTTCCCTCGCCGAGGATATGCTCCTGCCCAACCATCTCATCGATGGAGGTCGGACGCATCCTGCCGGCGAGCGGAGACTCTTTCGCCTTATTGGTCTCCATCATAAAATCGAAAATATCCATGTCCATTTCAGATCCTCAAACCCATTTCGGCTGCAGCTGCCGAAAAGAATGCGCCGATAGGTTCATTTACCTCGAGCACCTCGGCTCCGGAAGCACTGATGTACAGCTTCTGCCTGTTTATTACGACGAGCCTGCTTCCGCGAAAATAATTCACGTAGGAGGCGGCCGGATATACAGTGAGCGAAGTACCGCCGACGATGAGCAGATCCGCTCTGCTGATAGCTTCTATCGCTCCTTCCACGGCTTTCTGCGGAAGTGATTCCTCATACAGGGTGACGTCACAGCGAACGATTCCGCCGCATTCGCAGCGGGGCACGGCATCGGTCGAATCGAATATAAAGTCTGCGGGGTAACTCCTGCCGCAGCTCGCGCAATAATTCCTACCGGTGGTCCCGTGTATCTCGTAAACTATATTGCTGCCGGCTTTTTGATGAAGGCCGTCGATATTCTGCGTGACTACGGCCCTGAGCTTCCCCATTTCCTCGAGTTTCGCGAGAAAGAGATGCGCTGCATTCGGCTGTACGCCCCTCGAATCCATCTTCTGCCGGTAAAATTCAAAAAATACCTCCGGCTGCCTGACAAGACAGGTGTGACTCAGCAGATATTCCGGGGAATACTCGTCGAACCTCACATCATGCTGATTGTAAAGGCCGTCCTTGCTCCTGAAATCAGGCACCCCGCTCTCTGTGGATACTCCCGCTCCGCCGAAAAATACGGCGTTATCGGAAGCCTGCAGCATATTTATGAACCGTGTAACCTTCTCGCTATCCATGACTCTGCCTCAAGATATATTTTTGATATTTTATCACATAAGAATAAACAATGATATGACTTTATTCGTGATAAGGGATATTTTGCGGACTGCGATTGACTCATATCCCCCTTGACTTCCCGGCCGCGGCGTATTACTATCTGATATGTTGCTTTAATACTTTAGCGCATTAATGCATTAAATGCAGCGGATCAAACTGATCAAAGCGGACTGACAAAAACGACAATCACTTAAAAACGGAGAAACAACAATGCCTATCACAGACCTTCTTGAAAGAAACCACAAGATCTACGGTGAGGAGACCGCTCTCGTAGAGATCAACCCCGAGCTCACAGAAATGCAGCATGTTTCCTGGCAGGAATATTCTCTTATCCAGCCTACGGAGGACAGGTATTACCGCCGCGAACTCAGCTGGGAGGTCTTTGATGAAAAGGCGAACCGAGCTGCGAATCTCCTTCGCTCCTACGGCATCAGCAGAGGGCAGAAATGTGCCATCCTGTTGATGAACTGCCTTGACTGGCTGCCGATCTACTTCGGTATCCTGAAGGCCGGCTGCATCGCCGTCCCGCTGAACTTCCGCTTCACCGCCGATGAGATCCGCTACTGTCTCGAGGCCTCCGACGCCGACGTGCTTTTCTTCGGTCCCGAATTCAAGAGCAGACTCGATGAGCTTTCGACCGAGGTCAGAAATGACCGACTGCTGCTCTATGTAGGCGATCAGTGTCCCGCATACGCGGCGGATTATTTCTTCCGTGCCTCCAATATGCCCTCTTCCGCTCCGCGCATCCTCATCCAGGATACGGACGACGCGGCGATCTATTTTTCATCTGGTACGACGGGCTTTCCGAAGCCGATCCTGCTGAAGCATGAGGCCCTGTCACAATCCGCGTGTATGGAGGCGATACATCATAAAACGACCCGCGATGATGTGTTCCTCTGCATACCGCCCCTGTATCATACAGGCGCAAAAATGCACTGGTTCGGCTCACTCTATACAGGCAGCCGCGCCGTCCTGCTGAAGGGCAGCTCACCTGATGCCATACTTGAGGCCGTGTCATCAGAAAAATGCACTATCGTCTGGCTCCTCGTGCCCTGGGCTCAGGATATACTGACCGCGCTCGATTCCGGCAGGCTGAAGATCTCCGATTATGATCTTTCAAACTGGCGTCTGATGCACATAGGCGCACAGCCTGTACCGCCGAGTCTTGTAAGACACTGGCACACATATTTTCCCGAACATCAGTATGATACAAACTATGGCCTCTCCGAGTCCACCGGTCCCGGCTGCGTACACCTCGGCATGGAAAACACTCACAAGGTCGGTGCCATCGGCGTCCCCGGCTACGGCTGGCAGACGAAGATCGTCAGTGAAAACGGCGAGCCTGTCACCGACGGCAATGTAGGCGAGCTCTGTGTAAAGGGTCCCGGCCTCATGACCTGCTATTACAAGAATCCCGAAGCCACCGCCGAAGTCCTGAAGGACGGCTGGCTTCATACCGGAGACATGGCGACAGCCGACGCTGACGGCTTTATTTATCTTGTTGACAGAAAGAAGGACGTGATCATTACAGGCGGTGAAAACCTGTATCCCGTACAGATAGAAAGCCATCTCATGAGCTGCAGCAAAATACAGGATGCCGCCGTCATAGGCCTTCCCGATGCGAGGCTCGGCGAGATCGCGGCTGCGATCATCCGCGTAAAGGAGGGGATGGAGCTCACGGAGGAAGAAGTAAATGAATTTTGCCTCGAGCTGCCGAGATATAAGCGCCCCCGCCGTATAATTTTCGATGACGTACCGCGCAACCCTACCGGCAAGATCGACAAGCCCGCTCTTCGCCGCAAATATCGTGTGGAAAACATCGTCGAGAAACAGCTGTATTAAATGCGAAGATTCCCGGAGTAAATCCAGCCCATACTCCTCCCGCGGGATTTACTTTGGGAATTAACTTCAAAATAAAAAACAACCGTTTTACTAAATAATCCTTGCGAATATATTACGCATATGGTATATTAATCAGGCGCGAAAAATCACGCATTGTTTTTTTATGGGTCCGGTGCCGCTCCGGCGGTCTCCCATACTGGCAGTGCGGAAGAAAAACCAAATGGAGGAAATTGAATAATGAGCGTAATTTCTATGAAACAGCTGCTTGAGGCAGGTGTACACTTCGG
>JAZRWL010000117.1:0-3539 GCA_045599685.1 Lachnospiraceae bacterium | reverse complement strand
CACCGGCAACACCGCGTACGCGGGAGGCGGCGTCTACTGCTATGACAGCACTTTCACCATGACCGGCGGCACGATCACCGGAAACACGGGAAGCTTCGGCGGCGGTGTGTATTGCAATGATATAATGGAACCCGGCGGTACGGCTAAGATCATCGGAAACACTAAGCCTGACGGAACGGCAGACAATCTGTTTTTGGATAGCCTTGGCATCGTCGGCTTATCAAATGCGACCGGCAGCCTCGCGCCCGAAAACGGGATGTCTGTCGGTGTGGCAATGGCGTCCCCTGGCGTGTTTACTTCGACCTCCGCAGAGGGATATAAGGACTATTTCACATCCGATGACATCCATTACGCCGTCGCGTATGATGAAGACGCGAAGCTGATGCTGGCGGCGGTGTATGCCGTCAACGTCGCCGACATGCGAAACGGTGCCGTCACCCCCGGCAAAACGACGGCCTGCGTGGGGGAAACCGTTTCCCTGACGGTGACGCCTGATAAAGGATACCGCCTCAAGAGCCTGCAATACAATGACGGGACCGACCACGACATCCCGGAGACGGGCGGCGCATACAGCTTCGTTATGCCGGAAAAAGAGGTCACGGTCACGGCGGTGTTTGAGGCCATCCCGACCTATACCGTCACATTTGATATGAATGGACACGGTACGGCTCCCACTGATCAGATCGTTACAGAAGGCGGCAAGGCGGAAAAACCGGAACCCGACCCGACTGCAAGCGGATGGGCGTTCGATGGCTGGTATGCAGATTCCGCCTTCTCCGCAACGTTTGATTTTAGCACCTCCATCACTGCAAACACGACGGTTTATGCCAAGTGGACAGAGAACACCACACCGCCGCCGACCACCTATACCGTGTCCTTCAACATGAACGGTCACGGTACTCAGGTCGCAGATCAGACTGCTGAGGACGGCAGCAAAGCAACCAAGCCCGTCGATCCTACCGCAGAGGGCTGGACATTTGGCGGCTGGTACGCGGATGCCGCCTTCTCCGCAGTATTTGATTTCAATACTGCGATCACTGCAGATACTACGATCTATGCAAAGTGGACGCAGAACACCACACCGCCGCCGACCACCTACACTGTGTCTTTCAACATGAACGGTCACGGTACGCAGGTCGCAGATCAGACGGTAAACGAAGGAGCCAAGGCAACGAAGCCTGTCGATCCTACCGCAAGCGGATGGACGTTTGGCGGCTGGTATAAAGACAGCGCCTGCACGGAAACACAGAAATATGACTTTAATACCCCTGTAACGGCGGACCTTGACCTGTATGCCAAGTGGACAGAGGACATCACGCCGCCTGCGTCTGTGTATACCATTATTACCGGAGCCAACGCCGAATGGACGAAGGACAGCAAAGAGGGGCTTCTTATCACATCCGACGCGGGTTTTGATAAATTCGACAGCGTTCTGGTGGACGAAAACACCGTCGCGGCCGATAATTATACCGCTGAGGAAGGTTCCACGAAAATCACTCTTCTGCCGTCCTATCTGGAGACACTGAGTATCGGTTCTCACACCATCCGGATCGTTTCCTATGACGGAAGTGCTTCTACAAGTTTTCGGATAAAGGCGGCAACGCAGCCGACAGATCACACCGATCCCACCAATCCGAAAACCGGGGACAGCAGCAATCTTCTGTTGTGGGTGGTGTTCCTTGCAGCCAGCGGCGCGGCTCTCACAGGAACCGCAATTTACAGCAGAAAGAGAAAACACAACTAACATCACACGCATGGGGTGGTTCAAAATGAACCACCCCACATCGTATTTATTAGAACGGCAGTATGCTGATATTATCGACACATTCCCGCATTTTTTACAGAACCGCTTGCGATGTTTGACGCAGCCGATGCAGTTCTGTCATGAGCTCCGGCATTAGGAGTATTGTCAGGCAGAAAAGTGCTTTCAGACCGGAGACGAAGGAATAATGAACACGCTATTTGCCTATCGGTCAACATCGGATCAAAAAAGCCGTCCCGCCCGCGCGGTCCGGCTTTTGCTTATCGGGACTAATGTCCGGTCAAAAGGTTCAGGTATCAATACCTTCCCACATATATCACAAGTACATATATGAGTATCAGGCAGATCGCGAGCGCGAGCAGGAAAAGCGCGAAGGAGAGCGAATCGAAGAGATCGTGCGTCGCGTGCCGGAGCGTATGGAGGAAGCGGTAATTCAGACGGGCATAGCTGTGCTCGCCCTCAGTTTCCTTATGATGCTTCACGAGCGCACGGTCGAGAGTGTCGCCGATCCTGTATTGCAGGGTGTTTTCAGCCTTTACCTCGCTGTGGTTGCGCAGATTCTTAAATAGCGTTTTCTTTAGGAGCAGCACTGCGGCGTCGAGAAGATCCGAGAGCGCGTGCGTGATAAGGGCGATGACCTGATAAGCCCCTTTCGCGAACGGAGCTGAGAAGTGATTCTCCGCGAAGACCTCCGCGCCTGCGCCCGCGCCGCGGTTTACGGCTGAGGCGACGTGCCGGGAGATCTTATTTTCGGCGAAGATCGCGCAGATCGCGCCGAAAAAGCCGGGCAGCCATTTCAGCAGCAGCGCCCTGTAAAGTATCTCCAGATCCAGGCGCTTCGGGAAGCGGTCGAGATAGGCGCTGCCCTTTATCAGTGCGGTACGCACTATCAGGAAATATATTGCAAAGCCTATCGCGATCGAGATCAGACCGCCCTTCAGATTTTCGAGAGAGAAGTAATTCACGCTGTGCTCGAGCTCTGCGGCATTGAAAAAGTCGGTGCCGAGCGTCGCGATCGCGTCCATCGAGATATTCGCAGTGAATCCGAGCGCGGGCACGAGGATAGCGGCAAGACCGAGCGCGGCTCTGCTGAGGGGCGAGATGTAGGAGCTCTTCTTTTCCTCCGTCTGCAGTTCGCCGGAGGGCTTGTCGATGAAGAGGCAGACGTAGAGCTTCGTCATATATGCGAGCGTCAGACCGCCCGAGATGAGGAAGATCCATTCTACGACATTAAGCGCGGAGCCGTATACTGCGGCGCCTTCGACTATCGCCTCGTGCAGAAGAGTCTTGCTTACGTAACCGTTCAGGCCGGGGATACCGGCGATACCGGCGGCGCCGAGCAGGAAGCAGACATTGAGGAAGGGCTTGCCGCGGCCCCAACCGCGGATCTTATTGAGATCGAGTTTCCCGGTATTCATGAAGACCACGCCCGCGCAGATGAAGAGCACGAGCTTAAAGAGCGAATGATTGAGCATGTGCAGGATCGTGCCGCGGGCCGCGAGAGCGTTTTCCTCGCCGAGCAGTCCCATCATAGCGACACCGATCATGATAAAGCCTATCTGCGACATGGACGAGCAGGCGAGCGTGCGCTTCAGATTCACGGAGAAGAGCGCGAGCACCGCGCCGAGCAGCATAGTGACCGTGCCGAGACAGAGGATGACCGTGCCCCAGGCGGGATCCTCACGGAAAATATTGCAGGAGAGAGCGAGCATACCCCAGACGCCGGATTTTGTGAGCGCACCGGAAAGGAGCGCCGAGGTAGGCGCGGGAGCGACGG
>JAZRWL010000116.1:0-2544 GCA_045599685.1 Lachnospiraceae bacterium | reverse complement strand
TCAACGCTCAGCTCTGCGGGAGTGATGACCTGCTGCGGAAAGCCGGCTGTAAGACAGGTGAACAGGGCAGACGGATCGTAAAGCGCATTGTATTCGGCATAGGGGGTCACGTTGGCACCTCCGACAGCGGATACCCTTTTCCCCGCTGTCGTCTCGGCCTCATAGCAGTCATCCAGTGCGCCGCCCATGTAATAGATTGCCCTGACGTTTTCGGCGAAGGACGGATCCCTTTCGACTGCCCTTGCGACGTTCATGGTCGGACCGATCGCTATGATAACGACGTTTCCCGGATCCTTCCGGACAGAGCTTATCAGAAAGTCCACCGCGGCGTTACTGTCGCACAGAACGCCGCTTACCGTATCCGTGAAAGCGTGGATCGCCCCGTATCCGTCACAGTATTGCAGATATTCGGCATTTTCATAGTATGCAGCCAGCTCCGCCGCAGAGTCCCTGTCGAAGCCGAGGGGGTAGTCCGTCCCCCTGTAAACTGGGATATCCGTGCGGCCTATGTCTGCAAGAAATTGCTGCGTATTATCCCACTCGCAGGTTTGAAGGACGCCGTCTGTCTCAAACTCGGCGTCTATGAATACGTTGCCGCCCTCGAGCGTGATCCCGATCACCTTGTAGTTTCCCTGTTTTTCTCCCTGCAGCAGCATCGAAAGCGCCATCGTGTCATCATTCATGGCTCCCATATCACAGTCAAGAATGATCTTGTCCTCAGGTGAGCTGCCGGCGCGGCTGCCGCAGGCCGACAGCACAGCGATAAGAACGATCGCCAGCATCGCAAGCGCCGATATAGCTTTTCCGCCCGCTCTTTTTTTCACAATACCCTCTCCCTGCCTGATGAACAGAAACGGCCGCCGGTGCGGGCTCTGCTCATTCATAGTCAAAAATACATTTGCTTTCCAGCGTATGCCCGTATGCGGATTTCCATTTTGAATGCCATTCACAGGCATCCCATAAAGGCAGAGCATCCCTGTCCATGATGATATTGACCGAGATATCGTAGCGGTTCGGCCTGTCGATGCAGTTTTCGTGATACTCGATATCATAGACGCCGGGGAGCGTTTTCGCGTTTTCGTAGAGCTTCCGAATGTCAACGAACATGGCGGATATCTGTTTTTTGGAATACTCCGGTTTGAATTTTGCAAGCATCAAATGATTCATAATACTTCCTCTCCGTTATTTCTGCTGTCGTTCATCAGGCTCAGTTCTTGAAGAAAATTTTAAGCAGTTTTTCCCACCAGCTCAATTCCTCCGGGTCATCATCCTTGACAACGACCTTCATGCCACCGATGACGCTTCTCATTTCTTCATCCTTGAGTTCTTTTTTAATGTTGTTATCTGACATGGATCGATCCCTCTTTTCAGTAGTTGTATCGGAACTTGTCTGTATGGCCGGTATCATTTGTCGATCTTTATTTCGATGCTGCTTGAAGACCCGTCTTCCCTGACAGGAGAAAAAGCGAGGGAGGAGGAACGGTGCTCCACGATCGCTCTCGACACCGCGTCAAAATCCTTTTCCGGATCAAAGGCCACCGTGTACGAAGCTGTCAGCGTGATCTGCTCCATCAGCTCGGAGGTGCTGACCGTGAGGTCGATCGTGTCCCCGGTCTTCATTCTCGGGAGAAGCTGCGCGACGACGAGCTCCTCAAAAACGGAACGGATACGCTCTGTCGCTCCGTGGGAAAGATAATTGCGTTCCGCAAAAAGGGTGATCTCCGTCATGCAGCTGTAAAAGTCAAAATACGGAGAGTCGATATGGATCGGCAGCTCATGGACACGGAAAACAAACTGACGGGTCTTTTCCTTTTGCGGGTGTTCAAAGATCTGCTCGGGTGTCCCGTCTTCCCAGATGACCCCGTCGCTCATAAAGAAAATTCTGGATGAAATGTTTTTGGCAAAACGCATTTCATGGGTCACGATGAGCATGGTCTTTCCGGTTTTGGTCAGATTCTGGATGACGTTTTCGACCTCGCCGACCATTGCCGGATCCAGAGCGGAGGTAGGCTCGTCCAGCAGAATGATCTCATTATCCATGGCCAGCGTTCTGGCGATGGCCGCACGCTGCTTCTGCCCGCCGGAAAGAGAGTCCGGATAATCGGCGGCTTTGTCAAAAAGGCCGACCTGAATGAGCAGCTGGCAGGCTTTATCATATGCCTCCTGTTTTGTCCGGCCTAAAAGATCCATCTGCGGGACCATTACGTTTTGAAGGACTGTCAGATGCGGAAAGAGATCAAAGCTCTGAAAGATCATGCCGATATGCTTGCGGATCTCCGCCATATTCGTCTGAGATCCCAGAATGTTGACGCCATTGAAAAGGATCTCTCCGGACGTCGGCACCTCCAGCCCATTGATTCATCTTAGAAAAGTGGATTTTCCTGTTCCGCTGGGGCCGATGAGTGAAGTGACTTCGCCCTGTCGGATCGTGCAGTTGATATCCTTCAGCGGTGTGACGGAGCCATAAGATTTCTTTAAGTGTCTGATCTCAAGCATGGCGTGTTATCCCTTTCAAAAACTTTTCCTGTTCATTTCGGCTGAAGG
>JAZRWL010000115.1:0-2953 GCA_045599685.1 Lachnospiraceae bacterium | reverse complement strand
ATGCAGTTCTTGACCTCCTGAACGGCGCCGTCCATACTGGACTCATCCTCATACCTTACAGGGAAAGTCAGATGATATGTCGGCAGATCCTTGAATCTTCTTGAAGTGTAAGCCGAAGCCATTACCGAGCCGTCACACGGCATTGAGCTCGAGATAAAGCAGGAGCCCATGTGCGGCAGCGCGTCGATAACGCAGGCGCCCGCCTCGGAGGTCGGTACCGGACAGGTATCCGACGGAAGTCCGTAAGACTCAACGGCGTCGATGTAAGGCTCACAGACAAGCTGGTCGATCTCGGATACCATGAATACCGGCATCAGCTGGTAAGGGATCCCGACAAGATCCGGGAAGCCCGCCATGATCTGGCCCATCGTCATCTCGTCGAGGAGAACGACCTTCTTGTTGAGCTCCTCGGAATTTCCGTTCTTGCGGTCGCCCTTCATGAGGAGTACAAGATTCTCCGCTACATAACGGAAGATCGTATATGTCAGCTCGTGATGCATCTTAAGCTGAGCGCCTCTCATGCCCATCATGTTTTTGTCGGCAAAGGAGTGGCAGTTGAAGTACGATATCATCCATCTGTAGTGAAATACTCCGTTCATCGCAGGGATCAGGTCCTTGCTGAAGGTAGTGAGTAGCATCCCCCACAGCCTCGCCCATTCGTAAAAGTCGACGGCTGTATCCTTGAGCCCCTTCCACTCACGGCGAACCATATACATCTTTCCGGCGGCGTAGAGCTTACCGAGGTGCTTTTCTCCGTTTACGATGAGATCCCAGCGCTCCTGATTCGTCATCGACGAAAAAGTCTCAAGCTCGGATGTTATTCTCTTCTTAAATCCCAGAGCGTCGGCCTTGAGCCCATCCACGATATCCTTCTTGTCCTTCTTATTGAGAATGGAAGCGGCGATCCCCATGAATTCCTTGAGGTTCTCCCCCTGCGCCTTCCAGTTGATATTGTCCTTCGCTTTGAAGAATTTAGGGTTCGGGTATTTGGTTTTCTTTGCCATTACTTGTTCCCTCCCTTCTTTTGGATCCTCTTTATCTCGAGTGCTTCGACGAATGCCTGGAATCTCGTTCTGAGCTGTCCCGAACGTCCGGCTCTGTACGGCCTGTCGATCGAGAGCGTAGGCCATCCGTATTCGTCATTGAGAATATGACTTGAAAGAGTTCTTTCAAATGCCCAGAAGTCGCAGAACTTCATCTGCTCATAGATGATACCGTCAGCATCATATTCTCTGGCGATCCTGTCGGCAGTGTCGCGTCTCTGCTGTACCTTTTCATCCGCCATATATCTCGCGCACTCGGATGTGAGCATGTAGTGACGGCATATCTGAGTGAGGACATCCTCCTCGTCATTCAGCTCGATCACTTCTCTGCCCGGAATGGAGCCATAGCAGAACCTGTCGGCAACGACGAACGCGCCCTGGTCCTCGATGAGCTTGATGAGCTCAAAGTCGTCTATCTCGGAGCCGACAATGGCGACCCTCGCCCTGTACCACGGCTTTTCATCGAGCTTTCTCGACTTGATCTCCTCGAGCGTCTCCTTCAGATACGGCAGGATCAGCGAAGTCGGGCAGCAGTAGGAAACAAGGCAGATGACCGCGAACTCGTATCCCGTTACAGGGGAGTTTTCAAGCTTGCGCAGGTCCCCGATTTCGGTGATTACCTTGCACATCTCGTTATGCTCCTCGACCGCCTTGCGCAGAGCCTCGTCTGAGGTGTCCACACCGTACTTTTCAGTCAGCTGATCGAGCAGATGCAGCCTGCACTGAGTTCTAAGCTGTTCAACGCTGTAATCCTCGACCTTGTAAGGTATGTCAAGGTGAGTTACAAAGAAATTCGGCTTGCTGTTGCAGTTCAGGACCTCGATGTGCTCGGATGTTCTGTTCATCGCGGAACAGGCATCAACCTCCGCAAGAGCGTCCAGGAACTGGTAGCCGCCTTCGATCGCTCTCTCGAGAATGGCTCTGGCGAACTCGCATGTGTAATTCGACATGTAATAGGTCGCGATGTCGAGCGAGCCCGTGCCCGGCGCCCGCAGACGTACAGAGAAGCAATTGCCGACATTGCACAGGACTTCCGGCATGTGATAGCAGGTGTAGCCCACGCACAGCCGGCCTTCGCTCTGTGCCTGCTTGACGAGGTCGTTATCAGCATTCTCAAGAAGCGATTCAAAATAAATTAGATGCTTGAGATCTTTCACGTCTTACCCTCCTTATAAAGTTTTAAATAATATCCATCTTATCAAGGATCTGTCTTGCGCCTGCCAGAAGCGTGCTTTCCCCGTCGAGCGAGAATATGGAAAGCCCCTCCATATCCATGTCGATGAGGCTGTTGTCCTGCTCGATCACCGCGACCAGCGGGGCGCCTTCTACATCCGTGAAATTGATACGACTTGGATCAGGCGCTCTGTTTATCACCGCGCCGATGGAATCGCACATCATCATCTCATCTGCAACCTTTTTGATCGTTCCGATGATGTTTATCCCCTTTCTGCTCTGATCCGAAACGAGGATCAGGTGGCTGACCTTATCCATGACTCTGCGCTGGATCTGCTCGATCCCCGCCTCACCGTCTATGACAACGTAGTCAAAGTCCTGAACAAGCAGCTCTATTACATTCCTGAGATAGGTGTTGACCGCACAGAAGCAGCCCTCGCCCTCAGGTCTGCCGATAGCAAAAAAAGCGAACCCGTTCTTTTCGCTCATAGCGTCGAAAAGTCTGAATTTCGCTTCTGCCAAAATATCCTCTGCGCTATTCAATTTTCCCGTGACATCTGCCGCAACGCGTAAACGGATATCATCAAGTGTCTCTGTAACGTCAACGCCAAGAGCAGTCGCCAATCCGATCGCAGGGTCGGCATCGATCGCCAATATCTTTGACTCCGGCTTAAGCTCCGTAAGAATACGCACAATAGCCGGTGACAGCGAGGTCTTTCCGACACCGCCCTTACCCG
>JAZRWL010000114.1:0-3334 GCA_045599685.1 Lachnospiraceae bacterium | reverse complement strand
CTCAAATTCTCCGGCAGTCAGAGCATCCGAGTACTGTTCACCTTCGAATAATATCCAGGCAACGGACGGTTTTCCGCTGATCAGATCGTTCGTAAATCCGGTTATCGTTCCGATCCGGCCACTGTAATGTCCGCTTATGGCCCTGACCTTCATCCCGGCCCTGAGCACCGTCAGGTCATCGCATACTCCCCCGACTGCCTTTTCAAGCTCTTCCGCATTTAACTCCGTGGGTCTGTTGTTCAATGTTTCCTCCTCCTTTGAAAAAAGACTGATCTTTCGATCGGTTCGTCTCATCCTGCTCCCTGTCGGATCATGTTTCTGTCGCCGACTTCCTGTCAGAAAAAACGGCTCCGCCGGAAGACAGAGCCGGATCAAACTGTCTTTCAGACTTATTAGAAGCTGAGCAGCTGCGTGCGGTCATCTGCGTCGTGCGGTAATCCCCACCCATTCGCCGTCGTGCTCTACCTCGACGATGTCGAATTCGGGATTGGCCTCGAGCGCCGCGAGCACCTCATCCTCCTTTGTATCGATGATGCCGGATGAAATGAAGTACCCGCCCTTGCGGATAAACTTAAATATCATGCCCTGCAGCGCGATTATCGCCGGAGCGAGGATATTCGCCACTACGAGATCGTACCCGCCGCCTGCATCCTCCTGTGTAACGGGATCATCGATGATATTACCCTTTACTATGCGGTATCTGTCACTGCCGAAGCCGTTTTGCTCGATGTTCTCGGCTGAGACCGAAACCGCCACGGGATCGAGGTCTGTCGCATAAATACTGTGGGCTCCTGTCTTCAGCGCGACTATTGACAGTATCCCGCTGCCCGTGCCTACATCCATCACTCTGTCGCCCTGATCCATGTATCTGCGCATCTGCCTGATGCAGAGCTTCGTAGTCTCGTGGCTGCCGGTGCCGAAGGCCGCTCCCGGATCTATCGAGATCACATATCGCATACCGCCGGTTCCGGTATCCTCCCAGGTTGGCTTTATCAGGATATCTCCCACGCTGAAGGAATGGAAATACTGCTTCCAGTTATCACGCCAGTCCACCTCGTTTGTCTCACCCTCAGTGATTTCCATCGTACCTACCGGAATCCAGACAGCAAGTTCCTCCAGCTCCTCGCGGATCTCTTTCAGTCTCGCGGCCCTCACAGCCTCATCCTCGTCCTCATCCATATAAAAATGAATGCGGGCAGTCCCGTCGTCGGGGCCCATTTCGGGAGCGATGTCCACGAACATTTCCGAGAGATCCTCATCGGAAAGCGGAATCTTGTCTTCTATCTCGATGCCCTCTATGCCTTTTTCGGCGAGCATCGCGCTGATGATATCCTCAGCCGCAGAGGTGGTATCGATGGTGTATTTTTTCCATTTCATGCGTCACTTTTTCCTTTTCTGAGTCTTTCCTTCCTCGAGCGTGCCTCCGCAGGCCTCGTCATAGGCCAGCAGAGCTTTTTTCTGCTCGTGGCTCAGCTTTTCGGGTACCTTTACCCTGAACGTCACATAATGGTCGCCGCGGCTCTTCGGTGATCTGAGATAGGGCACGCCCTTCCCCCGGAGGCGGATACGCGATTCGGGCTGCGTCCCTGCCTTCAGCTGGTATTCGACCTCTCCGTCCACGGTCCTGATGCGGATCGTATCTCCCATCGCGGCCTGCGCAAAAGAGATCTGCTTCACGGAATACAGATCCACATCATCTCTCGAAAACTCGGTGCTGGGCGTAACGATGACCTCTACGAGCAGGTCTCCGCGCTCGCCGCCGTTCATACCGGGCTCGCCCTTGCCCCTGACACGGATGCTCTGACCGTTGTCAATGCCTGCAGGTATCGAGACCGTAATGGTCTTTTTAGTCGAAATATATCCCGTTCCGCGGCAATGAGAGCATTTATCCCTGATTATCTTTCCCGAGCCTCCGCAATCGGGGCAGGAAACGATATTTCGCATCATTCCGAAGAGCGACTGGCGTGTCTCGGCCACCTGACCGGAGCCGCCGCAGCGTGAACAGGTCTCGGGAGAGGTGCCCTCCTTCGCGCCCGTGCCGTGGCAATGCTCACACTCCTCCTTGATGTTCAGAGTGAGCTCCTTTTCGACGCCGAAGATCGCCTCCTCAAAGCTTATCCTGACTGCGGTACGCACATTCGCGCCATGTCTGGCCGAGGACCCGCTCCTGCTTCCGCTGAAGCCGCCGCCGAAGAAATCTCCGAAGATGCTGCCGAAGAAATCCGTGGCGTCGAATGAGCCGTCGAAACCTCCGAAGCCGCCGAAACCGCTTCCGCCTCCGCCGTTTTCAAATGCCGCGAAGCCGAACTGGTCATACTGACGGCGCTTTTCGGGATCGCTCAGCACCGCGTAGGCTTCCGAAGCCTCCTTGAATTTTACCTCGGCCTCCTTATCTCCGGGATTCACATCCGGATGATATTTCTTGGCCAGCACTCTGTATGCTTTTTTCAGCGTGGCATCGTCAGCGTCCTTTGCCACGCCCAAAACCTCGTAATAATCTCTCTTAGTCTCTGCCATTTATATAGGTCCTTATGTCACGCCACCGGGCGGCTCTGTGGGAGCCGCCCGAAAACCGAATAATGCTTATTTTTATCTGCGAAAATACTCAGACTTCCTTAAAATCCGCGTCTACCACGTCATCCTCGGGCTTCTGGTCCTGTCCGGGCTGGCCCATGTCGGGATCCGCGCCCTGTCCCGCGCCGGGATTGGCCTGCTCATACATTTTCGCGAAAAGCGCCTGAGCACTCTTCATCAGAGTCTCCTTGCCGTCCTTGAGCGCATGAATGTCGGAATCGCTCAGCTCGTCCTTTCCGGCGGTCTCCGCGATCTTGTCCTTGAGAGCCTTGAGATCGTTTTCGACCTGTCCCTTCAGACCCGCGTCGAGCTTGTCGCCGACCTCGCTCATGGCGTTTTCGGTCTGGAAAACGATGGCATCCGCGTCATTTCTCGCGTCAATGCCTTCCTTGCGCTTCTTGTCCTGTGCCTCAAAGGCTGCGGCTTCCTTTACTGCCTTGTCGATCTCGTCATCGGACATATTGGAGCCGGCAGTGATCGTGATGTGCTGCTCCTTGCCGGTACCGAGATCCTTTGCGGATACGTTTACGATACCGTTTGCATCGATGTCGAAGGTGACCTCGATCTGAGGAACACCGCGGCGCGCGGGAGGAATACCGTCCAGTCTGAACTGGCCGAGGCTCTTATTGTCCCTTGCGAACTGGCGCTCGCCCTGCAGGACATTGATATCTACTGCGGTCTGATTGTCGGCTGCAGTCGAGAAGACCTGTGAATGCTTGGTCGGGATGGTCGTATTTCTCTCGATGAGCCTGGTCGCGAT
>JAZRWL010000113.1:0-5996 GCA_045599685.1 Lachnospiraceae bacterium | reverse complement strand
TGACGGCGAGAACTATGAATGGACTGATATGTATGAGGGCTTTGCGAAGACTGCCGAGGAGGAAGGCTTCCCGCAGCTCGCGGCGAAATTCCGTCTCGTAGGCGCCATCGAAAAGCATCACGAGGAGAGATACCGTGCTCTGCTCAATAATATTAATAAGGCTGAGGTCTTTGCAAAGAGCGAGGTAAAGGTGTGGGAATGCAGGAACTGCGGCCATATCGTAGTAGGCGAGAAGGCTCCCGAGATCTGCCCGACCTGTGCTCATCCGCAGTCTTATTTTGAGATCAACTGCGAGAATTACTGATGTCCGTCAGAGTATCTGACGTAAAGTGAATAATAAACCCGGGGCGCCGCTGTTTGCGGCGCCTTTTTACTATTGCGGCGGGATGAAGGAGCGCGGATGCTCTGCAGCGGCGACGGTGTCGTGCGGAGCTATGATAAGCGTAAGAAAACACCGGATAAAAACAGTATAAACAAATAATAAATCTGATATTAAATTTTATTTTTCGGGCCGCGAAGCTCGTAAAACTGTTGACTGCATGATTTGTACGGTATAAAATACGTAAATCGATACTGCGGTTTCAGCGGCATACGGAACACGGGCATCATGAAGATTGATGCTTTCCGCTTTGACTGCGAATTCAGTGTGACGTGCGCATGAATATGCCGGAATGTGCTACACATCGGCTATATAAGGCGCGGCTATGATCCGGACAGCGGGTAAAATGCCTTCTGCGAAAACACGGCAGGCGTGGGATGTTGAAACACTGACTGCTGCTGCGGTGCGGATACTTTTGTTCAGTACAATGAGCGGAGCTTTTTTGTCCGCCTTTGGAGACAGTTTCGGTATGAGACAAGTTGTTTGGCCCGGCTGAGACTGAGCACAATATATAAAAAAGGAAGGAAAGAAAAATGAAAGCAACTAAGAAACTTATTGCAGTGCTTCTTACTGCGATCATGGTACTCTCACTGGGCGTGACCGCTTTCGCTACCAACAGCGACGGCACCTCCTATGAGAAGGGAAGCATCGAGATCAAGAATCCTCAGGATGGCGTGACCTACACGGCTTACAAGATCTTCGATACGACCTATGATCTCGGCTCGACCGGCACTGCGGATGACAAGTATGCCTATACCATCGCTCCCGATTGGGTAAATGATGTAGTCGCATACGCTACTCCGGCGAATACTACTCTGGCTGATGACTGGACGACCACCACCGCGAACGGCCTGACCGTCACGAAGGCAGTGGATGCTTCCGGCGCTGTCACCGCCTACAATGTTACCTTTGACAGCGCTGATTTCAGCGCAGCCGATTTCGGTGCTGCAATGGCAGGTAAGACTTCCGGCACTCCGGCTAAGACCGCAGTTACCTTTGATCCCAACTCTCACAAGGCTGAGAATCTTGATCTTGGTTATTACATGATTCAGCCCAGCAGCACGAATGCTCTCGTGAGCCTGACCACTACCGATAAGGATGTGCAGGTCTCCGATAAGAACGAGAAGCCTCCTGTTGAGAAGAAGATCGTAGAAGAAGATAATGTCTGCGGTATTGCGGAGCATACTCATTCCGATGAGTGCGATACGGACGGCGACGGCACTCCCGATTGCGGAAAAGTTGAGCATACCCATACCGACGACTGCAAGAAGACAGATCACAACACCGCCAATATCGGTGACACGATCGATTACGAGCTGGTCGGCAAGGTACCGGATATGACCGGTTATGACTGGTACTTCTATGTAGTAAACGATGTGCTCAGCAAGGGTCTGACCTTCAATAATGATGTCGAGATCAAGATGTGGAACGGAACATCATACGATACTCTGTCCGATACCGCATATACTGTCAAGACCGAAAAGATGGCTGACGGCAGCACCGAACTTCGTATCGTCTTCAACAACATGCTGCAGTATCAGGCACTGAACGGCAATGATATCGTGATCAACTATTCAGTTCTCGTGAATGAGGACGCCGAGATGGGTACCGACGCGAATACCAATACCGCGAAGATCGAGTACAGCAGCGATCCCAACATCGCTCCCGAAGGCGGCGAATGGCCCGTCAATCCCCCTTCAGATCCCAGAGATCCCGATTATACCTGGCAGAAGGATAATGAAGGTAGGCCCATCACCCCTGTAGGCGAGGGTCCCGAGAGCACCACGAAGACCTATGTGGCAGAGCTGAAGCTGACGAAGGTCGACGGCACCACCACTACTACTACTCTTACCGGAGCTAAGTTCAAGCTCGAGGGCGATAGCAAGAAGGTCGTCATGGTAAACGAGGAGATCTTCAAGGAAGACGCCAATGCGAATCCTGCTTATTACAGACTGAAGGACGGCACCTATACTACTGCCGCACCTGTAGATACGACTGTTGAAGGCGCTACTCTTTCCGCTGATACTTATACCGCTTTCACCGGCGACAGAGTATCCTATGAGGAGCTTTCATCTGCTGAGAAGCCCGCTGTAGGTCTTTTCTATGACGTCAATGGCACCAAGACCGAGATCACTGCCGCAAATAAGGACAGTGTTCCCGCAGGCGCTACTCTCTATCTGCCGACCTACAATACTCTCGGCCTTTATACCGCAGAGAACGCTTCATCAAAGATCACTGATGAGGCTACCGCAAAGGCTTACGCAGTAGGCGATAACAAGACTGCTGCTCTCTATACCCGTACTGTCAATCAGCTCAGCCAGGATGCCTATGAGGATGCTACTACTAAGTATGCCAAGGTAGATCAGATCACCACGACCAACGCGAGCGAGACCTACACCACTGAGGGTTATGTAGATGCGAACGGCGTTATCACCTTTGCAGGCCTCGGCGAGGGTACCTATACTATCACCGAGCTTGTAGCTCCCGACGGATACAACCTTCTTACCGAGCCGATCGAAGTGGTAGTATCTCTTGTAGAAGGCAGCACTGCCGGTACCTACAGCTTCCAGGCAACCGTAGACGGAACTGATGTTGCCGAGGGCACTGACGGTATGCTGTCGTTCAATGTAGCGAACAACAAGGGCGCAGAGCTTCCTGAGACCGGCGGCATCGGTACCACCGTATTCTATGTAGTCGGCGGTATCCTTATTGCCGGAGCAGCTACTCTGCTCATCACCAAGAAGCGTTTCGGCGCTGAGGGCTGATATACAGTCTGACAGATTGATTATTGGCGATTTGCCGGGGAGGTATTCTCCCCGGCATTTCTGCCGCAGTGAGGAACAGTGAAATGAAGAGAAAGAAAATACCTCTTACACCTATATTGATCGGCGCATTCGTCGTCGGTCTGTTCCTGCTGCTTTATCCGAGCGTCTCGAATTATATCAACCGTCTGCACAGCTCACGCGCGGTGAACCTCTATTCCGAAGAGGTCGCGAAAATGAAGGAGGAGCAGCTGGCGCAGATGTACAGTGACGCACAGGCCTTCAGCTATACGCTTACGGGCGAGGAATTCCCCTATGTCCTGAGTGAGGAAAAGATGGCGGAATATATGAGCCTCTTAAATATCGGCGGCGACGGTGTCATGGGTTATATCGAGATACCCGCTATCGACGTCATCCTGCCGATATATCACGGCACAGATGATAATGTCCTGCAGATAGCTGCCGGACATATGGAATGGACCTCGATGCCGGTCGGAGGAAAAGGCACGCATTGCGTCATCTCCGGGCACAGAGGCCTGCCGAGTGCCAGCCTCTTCACCGATCTGGATATGCTGGTGGAGGGCGATCTCTTCATGATAAGTGTCCTCGACAGAGTACTGACGTACGAGGTGGATCAGATAAGGATAGTCGTTCCTTCTGATACCTCGGATCTCATGGTCGTGGAGGGAGAGGATTACTGCACGCTGCTGACCTGCACTCCCTACGGCGTAAACAGCCACCGTTTGCTCGTGCGCGGGCACAGGATAGAAAATCCCGAGGAAGCGGTATCGGTGAATATCATCAGTGACGCGATTCAGGTAGAGCCTTCGATCACTGCTTCCGTGATAGGAGTGCCGGTTCTGATATTGCTTATCATATGGCAGAGCATCAGAACGAGGGTCCTTGTGAAAAAGAAAAAGTCAAAAAGCGAGAATGATTACGTCGATCCGTTTGATGATGATGACCTCTGAGAATAAATATGCTGCTATTGCCGCCCCGTGAAAGCCACTGGGCGGTTTTCAAAAACCTCTTTACTTCACTACACTATCATGCTATCATGCTATCTAAATTCGTATAAAGGAGGCGTATCATGGCCGATCTGCATTCTGAATCAATTGACAGGCTTTTTGAGACTATACTCGGGCTCGAAAATGTCGAGGAATGCTATGCGTTTTTTGAAGATCTGTGGACTGTCAAGGAGATGAAGGACTTTGCACAGCGTCTGGATGTCGCGATGCTTCTGGATGACGGACTGAATTATCAGGAGGTCGCGGAGCGCGTGAATGTGAGCAACGCGACTATCAGCCGGGTAAAAAAGTGCCTCGAATACGGTGCCGGCGGCTACAGACTCGCAATATCAAGGAAGAAGGAAAAAGAGAAAAATGGAGATTGAGTCTTCGGTCCTGAACAGGGCCGAAAGGATAGGGATGAAGCTCCGGAACTGCTATCACAGCTTCGGATACACACAGTATAAGATGCGAAAATTCGAGGAATATGATCTTTACGCAAAAAACAAGGATTTCCTCGTTTCCAATAATGTCATCACCTTCAATGACTGCGACGGCAGGCTCATGGCTCTGAAGCCGGACGTGACGCTCTCGATAGCACGAGGCGGCAGGGATGAGCCGGGCAGTGTACAGAAGGTCTATTATCATGAGAACGTGTACCGTGTCCCGAAGAACTCGGGCAATTTCAGGGAGATACAGCAGGCCGGGCTCGAATGCATAGGTGACGTGGACACGTACCTCATCTCGGAGGTGCTGATGCTGGCCTGCAGGAGTCTGCGGCTTATAAAGGAAAGCTCGGTGCTCTGTCTCTCGCATCTGGGCCTTCTGTCGGGCCTGATAGAACCTTTGGGATTGAACGGTGATACCAGACAGGAGCTGCTGCAATGTATCGGCGCAAGGAATATCCACGGGTTGAGAGAGCTTTGTCTCGGCGCAGGCGCGGATGATGACAGAGTAAGACGTCTCTGCGATGCGGTCGAGCTATACGGAGATCCCCGTGAGGTGATTCCGAGACTGAAAGCCCTTGGCTGTGACGGGGGCGCAGTCAGCGCGCTCGAGCTTTTTACGGAACAGCTCATGGGAAACGGCTTCGGATCTCAGGTGTGTATAGATTTTTCTACGGTAAGCGATCTATCTTATTATAACGGTATCGTCTTTCAGGGATATGTGGAGGGCGTACCTGTGAGCGTGCTTTCAGGCGGCCAGTATGACAGGCTGATGGAGCGTATGGGAAGAAGCTCACGCGCGATAGGCTTTGCGGTATATCTGGACGCACTGGAGCGTCCTGAAAAGGACGAGGCAATGTTCGATATCGATCTGCTGCTCAGATATGACGAAGAGACCGATATAGGTGTGCTGAACAGTGCCGTAAAGAAACTGACCGACAGCGGCCTCAGTGTACTCGCGGCGAAAAAAGAGCCGGAGATGCTGCGCTGCCGCCGCAGAGGGATCGTGAAGGGAAGCGAGGTAGTGATCCTTGAAGAGCATGCTTAATGTAGCGCTTCCGAAGGGAAGACTGGGAGAAAAGGTCTACGGGATGTTCGCCGAAGCGGGCTATGAATGTCCCGGGATACTGGAGGAGAGCCGGAAGCTGATATTTGAAAACACGGAGCTTGGCATCAGGTATTTCTGGGTGAAGCCCTCCGATGTCGCCATATACGTCGAACGCGGTGCCGCCGACATCGGCGTCGTGGGCAAGGACATTCTTCTCGAATACGAACCGGACGTCTATGAGCTGCTGGATCTCGAGCTCGGCCGGTGCTCCGTAGCCGTTGCGGCTCCCAAAGGCTTCCGGGATGACACGGAGAAGACGCTTCGCGTTGCCACCAAGTTCGGCAACATCGCCCA
>JAZRWL010000112.1:0-5536 GCA_045599685.1 Lachnospiraceae bacterium | reverse complement strand
CGGAGAGCGTCTTCGGCAGAGCCGTCACGGTCTGCCTTTCCTGCATCGGACTGGAATGAAAAACTCGTGTGCAAAACAGAATAAGGGTTTTGTGAGAGCTGACAGAAAGCGGAATTTCTTTCAGCTCCTTTTTGGTGTGCTATTCAATGGCTATATCCTTGGCTTCGCAAAGGGGAAGATATTCAAAGGCAAGACGAAGCTGTTCTGCGTTCCGGTCCTGAACTGCCATTCCTGTCCGGGCGCGACAGGCTCCTGCCCTTTAGGCTCGCTGCAGACCGTGCTCGCGGGGGGACACCTAAGCTTTTATGTGCTCGGGACGATATTTCTCTTCGGCATTCTCTTCGGACGCCTGATATGCGGCTTTTTATGTCCGTTCGGCTTTATCCAGGAGCTTTTGCATAAAATACCGACGAAAAAGGCAGAGCCCGGCGGGCGCACGGACAGGATCGCGAGAATGGTGAAATATGTTCTGCTCGCGGCGGCTGTACTTATTATCCCTTTTGCAGTGCGGGACGCATCCGGTCAGGGAATCCCGGCCTTCTGCGCATATATATGTCCCGCGGGGACTCTTGAGGCCGGTATACCGCTGGTCTCATCCAATGAACAGCTTTCCGCCATGACCGGAGCAGCATTTATATGGAAGATCGCGCTGCTCGCTGTGATACTTGTGTGGTCAGTCTTTACCTACAGGCCTTTTTGCAGATATCTGTGCCCGCTCGGCGCGATGTACGGGCTGCTCAACCGCTTCAGCCTTTATCAATATGAGATAGATAATGATAAGTGCAGCGGTTGCGGAACCTGCAGCGAGGTCTGCGGGATGCGCATAGATGTGAAAAATGATATTAACAGCAGGGAATGTATCAGATGCGGACGCTGCGTAAGTGTCTGCCCTGAAAACGCGATAACAAGAAAAAGAATATTCCGTGCAGCGAAGGAAACGGAGGGAAAAGGTGAGACTTGATAATTTTGCACGAAAACTGACAGCAGTATTGCTTGCAGGCACTTTGCTCATCTGCGGCTGCGGCGAGCCGGAAAAGACGGCGGTTTCAGCCGGGGAGACCGAGAGGCTTGCGGATGTCACGGATGCCGGGACCACAGCGCCTGATACAGTGACGGATACCGAAGCAGAGGCGGAGGCACAGACCTCGCAGGCACTGTCCGACTGGCTGGAAAAAGCGTTGATACCGGAGCCGGCGGCAGAGGAGCTCGACCTGTCGGAACTGAGCTGCGAGGACATGTCCGGAAACACATTTTCGGGAGAAAGCTTCGGTGACTGTGAGCTGACGCTTATCGACTGCTGGGCAACCTATTGTATGCCCTGCAGGGACAGTCTCCCGGTGCTCGGACAGCTTTCAAAGGAGCTTCCGGAGAATGTAAGGCTTATGGGAATCTGCCTGGACGGAAAGGCCGAGACGGACGCCTGCCGGACGCTCGTCTCACAAAACGGCGTTGATTTTACACAGCTTTTGTGGGATTATGAGAATGATTCGGCGAAGCTTACAGAGTACATCGAGTTCGTCCCTACGATGCTTTTCGTGAACGGGGACGGCCGGGTGGTCGCGACCTTCGTCGGCGCACCTGTGACAGATGAGCTCGATGAGCTTTCCTGCTACGGGATTATAGTAGAAAACGCTCTGAAAACGGTCAGAGGAGAGGAATGAGAGAGATTTAAGTCTCCGGGAGAGAAAAAGTGAAAGTAGTATTGGAGCATTTGACAAAGGTTTTCCCGAACAGGACCAAGCATGCCCCCGATGTGGTGGCGGTCAACGATTTTAATTTTGAGATACCCGACGGAAAGCTCGTCGGACTGCTCGGCCCTTCGGGCTGCGGCAAGAGCACGACGCTCAATCTCATCAGCGGTCTGGAAATGCCTACGGCCGGGCGGGTTTATTTCGGAGATGATGACGTCACGGACATCCCCCCCGAAAAGCGCGGCATCGGTCTGGTATTCCAGAATTACGCGCTGTATCCGCATCTGACAGTGGAGCAGAATATCCGCTTCCCGCTCGAAAATCTGAAGGGAGAGGCAAAGCTCCCCCGCGAGGAGATAAAACAGAAGGCGCTGGAGGCGGCGAAGCTCGTGCAGATCGACCAGCTGATGGACAGGAAGCCTTCGCAGCTGTCTGGCGGCCAGCAGCAGCGTGTGGCAATAGCCCGCGCTCTGGTAAAGATGCCCCGCGTCATGCTCATGGATGAGCCGCTGTCGAATCTTGATGCGAGACTCAGGCTCCAGACGAGAGAGGAAATCCGGAATATCCAGCAGGAGACGGGTCTTACGACTATCTTCGTGACGCACGATCAGGAGGAGGCAATGAGCATTTCCGACATCATCGTCGTCATGAAGGAGGGAGTCGTCAATCAGATAGGAAAGCCGCAGGATGTATACAATTATCCTGATAATCTCTTCGTGGCAAAATTCCTCGGCACTCCGCCTATCAATGTCCTTTCCGGCATCGTCAGGGAGGAGGGACTTTATATCAACAGTGTGCGCGTTGCGGAAATGCCCGGAGTGGCGAGTCAGGAGGTCCATATCGGTATCAGGCCTGAGGGCTTCATCCCGGATGAGAACGGTCCTCTGGAGTGCGAGCTGATCGCCGTCGAGGTAATGGGCAGAGATACGAGCATCGTATGTGCCAATCCGGCCATGGAGGGCGTGAATATCCGCGCTATCGTCGATTCCGACGCCGCGGCGGGCGTGGGCGGTAAAAAGGTTCGCTTCAGACTGAAGCCCGGAAAGGTCCATCTTTTCAGCATGGAGACCGAGATGCGGATTGCGAGAAGCGATGAAGAGGTGAAGTAAATGGTCGGAAATAAACCAAAGGCCTGGCTTTATCTGCTGCCGGCCATATTGTTTTTGGGACTGTTCTTCGTGTATCCGCTGGTAGATGTGCTGGTATATTCCTTTGAGGAGGGATATAATTCTGCCTCCCAGACCTCATTCGGCACGGGACTTTACAATTATTCATATGTCCTGCACGATCCCTACTTCCTGCAGGCGGTGAAGAATACCTTTATCATCGTCATCATCACGGTGCCGCTTTCTACGATACTCGCGATACTGATATCCCTTGGGCTCAGTTCCATAAAGCCTCTGAAGGAACTCTATCAGACGGTATATTTTCTGCCTTATGTGACGAATACACTGGCTGTCGGTCTCGTATTCATGATCCTGTTCAAAAAGACCGCCTATACTGACGGTCTGATAAATCTGCTGATCAACTGGTTCGGCGGTGAGTCTGTGGACTTCATCGACGGCCCCTACTGGGCAAAGATGATGGTGATGTGCATCTATACCATCTGGGTGGTAATGCCCTTCAAGGTGCTCATCCTCACGAGCGCGATGGCGTCGGTGAAGCAGGATTATTATAATGCCGCAAAGATCGACGGTACTTCGAAGTTCCGCGTTTTCACGCGCATCACCCTGCCCATGATCTCACCGATGATATTTTACCTCGTGATCACGGGTTTCATCGGCGCGTTCAAGGCTTACAGCGACGAGGTGGCGCTTTTCGGTACTGACCTGAATGCCGCGGGTATGAATACGATCGTCGGCTATGTATATGATATGCTCTACGGCGATTCCGGCGGATATCCGTCATACGCGGCCGCGGCAGCGCTCATCCTCTTTGCTATAGTGCTTACCATCACGGTGATAAACCTCATGATAAGCAAAAAGAAAGTGACCTATGTGTGAGGTGTGGCATGAGTGAGAATAAAGATTACAAAAAGATCAGCCGCACGGCGAAAACGAACAGGGTTATCGTCAGAGCGTTCACCTATCTGATGCTTACGGTGTGGGCGCTCATGGTGCTTTTCCCGTTTTACTGGATGATACTCACATCGGTAAAGAGCTACAGCTCTTACAATTCCGAATATGTGCCGAAGCTCTATGCCTCCGACCCTACGCTCGATAATTACGACTCGGCCTTCACCGAGGTACCGCTCGGCAGCTATCTCGGAAACACGGTCATATTCACGGTCATCACCACAGCCGTGATGCTCGTGGTCACGGTGCTTGCCGCTTTTGCGTTCGCAAGGCTCGAATTCCGTGGTAAAAATATGCTGTTCGCGCTGTTTTTGTCACTGATGATGATACCGAGCGAGCTGGTCGTCATTACGAATTTTACCACGATCACGAACTGGGGCATGCGCAATACCTTTTGGGGACTCATCCTTCCCAGCGTCACCTCCGTGTTCTATATCTACCTGCTGAAGGAAAACTTCGAGCAGATACCCGATGAGCTCTACAAGGCAGCAAAGGTGGACGGTACCTCGGACATGAAGTATCTGCTGAAGGTGATGGTCCCGATCTGCAGGCCGACTATCATCACGATCACGATATTAAAGATAATAGAGTGCTGGAACTCCTACGTCTGGCCCCGTCTGATTACCGATGATCAGGCCTACTTCCTTGTATCGAACGGTATACAGGAGATCCGCGAAAACGGCTTCGGAAGGGACAATATCCCCGCGATGATGGCCGCCGTCGTAGTGATTTCGGTACCGCTCATAATCCTTTTCCTGACCTTCCACAAGAAGATCATGGAGGGAGTATCGAGAGGAGGCTCAAAGGGATGATGAAAAGGGTAATGCTTCTTTGCTGTCTTATCGCCGCGCTGTGTCTGACTGCCTGCCACGGCTCGAAGGAGAGCATAGCCTTTACTACGCCGGATGACTTTGATATGAACCGCGATTACGAGATCACTTTCTGGGCGAAGAATGATACGAACAAGACCCAGGTCGGCATTTACAACAAGGCCGTGGAGGATTTTGAGGCGCTCTATCCGAATATAAAGGTGAATATCAAGTTTTATACGGATTACGGCAAGATTTACAATGACGTCATCACAAACATCTCCACGAATACGACACCGAATATCTGCATTTCATACCCGGACCATATCGCTACATATCTGACCGGAGAGAATACGGTGGTGCCGCTGGATTCATTGATGAACGACGAGAGATACGGCCTCGGCGGCTCGGAGCTTGCTTTCACGTCGCCGACTGCGGGTGAGATCGTTCCTTCATTTCTCAAGGAATGCAAAGTCGGCGGATACTATTACGCGCTGCCATTTATGAGATCTACAGAGGCCTGCTACGTGAACAGGACCCTCGTCGAAAAACTGGGCTATGAGCTGCCCGAGACGCTCACCTGGGATTTTGTTTGGGAAGTCTCCGAGGCAGCTATGGAGATGCGTGATGGAAAGTATGTGATAAACGGTCAGAAGACGATGATCCCGTTCATATACAAGTCCTCTGACAACATGATGATCCAGCTCCTGCGTCAGAAGGATGCCGGATATTCCACGGAAAACGGCGACGTGGAGCTCTTCAACGACACGACGAAGGAGTTTCTCACCGAGATCTCGGAGCATGCCGCCTCGAAAGCCTTTTCCACTTTCAAGATTTCCGGATATCCGGGCAATTTCTTAAATGCCGGGCAGTGCATCTTCGCCATCGATTCCACGGCTGGCGCCACCTGGATGGGTGCGAACGCGCCTAATCTGGACGTCAGCGAGGACAAGCTGGTGGA
>JAZRWL010000111.1:0-2044 GCA_045599685.1 Lachnospiraceae bacterium | reverse complement strand
AAGTCACAGGATCTTCGCAAACGGTTTCATCGGTACTCAGGGGAGGTTTCTCTTGCAATATGATCGCGGTCATGTTTTAATAGTAGAAAATTCCACTAATTCGGAGGCGCAAGATGGATTATCAGACTCTGAATCTTCTTTTCAGGTGCAGCAAGGAGTTCAGTCACGGAAAGATCCGTATGCAGCAGCTCAGTGATACGGAATGTATGATCTGCTCCTATATTTATTCTCACGAATATTGCTCGCAGGAAGAGGTGGCGGCCGCGTTGAAGACTGACAAGACCACCGTGGGGAAAGCGCTTGCCGCACTCGAAAAAAAAACCTGTGTCATCCGCGCTCAGGATGAGGCAGACAGGCGGATCAAGCGGCTCTCACTGTCAGAGAACGGACGTGAGAAGGTCTCAGAGCTGTTAGATATCCATGATCACTGGCTACAGGAGATCCTGAGCTGTCTTTCTGTCGAGGAAAGAGTACAGTTCGAGAATTACTGCGAACGGCTGCTCGCTGCCGCCGAAAAACTGACTGAGACCCAAGGAGGCATACATTGATGAATCACGAAAACAAGGCATCTGCCATCGAATCCTTCAGAACCGATCCGATCGCGAAGGTCGTTATCAAAAACAGCATTCCCGCGCTTATCGCCATGATCATGGTCATGGTATATAATCTTGCCGATACTTTCTTCTTAGGCCTGACACATAACGATCTGATGGTCACGGCGGTATCTTTTGCGACTCCGCTCTTTATGATCTTCATGTCGCTCGGCACCCTGTTCGGCGTAGGCGGGACCTCGGTGATCTCCCGTGCGCTCGGAGAAGGGAGGACCGGGTACGCGAGGCAGGCGAGCTCGTTTTGTATGTGAGCCTGTGTCGCTGTCGGTGGAGTAATGATGGCTGCCCTATGGATCTTCCTCGATGATGTGACCGTCATGCTCGGCGCGAGCGCGGAAAGCGTCGGGCTGACGAAGGATTATCTCGCAATCGCGATCGGCTGCGGTATTTTTTCGATGATATCGAACTGTTTTTCCTCGATCGTCCGTACCGAGGGTCAGGCTATGAAGGCGATGATCGGTACTCTGATCGGCAATCTGCTCAATATGATCCTCGATCCGATCTTCATTCTCTGTTTCGGCTGGGGCGTGGTCGGCGCGGCTGTCGCGACCGTTATCGGAAATGCCGTTGCGGCAGGATATTATATCCTCTATTTCCTGAAAGGAAGCCCCGTGCTCAGCATCAGCCCGAAACATTTTTCGATGAAGGACAGGATACTGACAGACGTTCTCTCGGTAGGCATTTCCGCGTCCCTCGCGAATCTTCTCGTCAGTGTATCCTCTATCATCGTGAATAATCAGCTTTCCGGCTATGAAAACGGCGATATGCTGGTCGCCGGTTACGGCGTCACCGCAAAGGTCATCATGATAGTCACGCTCATAGGTATCGGCATCGGAAGCGGTGTCCAGCCCTTCCTCGGCTATTGCTACGGGGCCAGGGAAAAGGAGCGTCTCATAAAGGGAATACGTTTTTCGGCACTTTTCGGCCTTTGTTTCTGCGCCGTGATCTCCGCGCTGTGCTTTATCTTCGCCGGTCCTATCGTACGGGTCTTCCTTACCGATATCACCGCTTTTGATTCCGGTGTGCATTTCACCCGGATTCTTATGAGCACTGCATGGCTCATCGGCGCCTTCGCCATCTGCCAGAACACTCTGCAGGCCGTCGGTGCGGCGACGCCCGCGCTGCTTGCGTCGATCTTCAGGCAGGGGGTCATCTTCATCCCTGCGGTATTCATTATGAAGGCGCTGATAGGCGTGGATGGTCTTATCTGGGCACAGCCGGTAGCCGACGTGCTTTCTCTGGCGGTCGTGATCTTCATGCTGTGGAGAAAAATCCGGAAGACCGATTTTTCAAAGCCCGCGCTCTGACAAGCTTTTATTAATCAAATCCAAAGCACGGCGTAACATTTTTAAGATTTTCGCAGGGCTGATTGTATTTTTTATTACACTTAGTATAATTAAACTGAAGATCTGTAAAAGGATCAAAATGATATC
>JAZRWL010000110.1:0-2973 GCA_045599685.1 Lachnospiraceae bacterium | reverse complement strand
TCAGGATATCCTTTCCGATGAGGTGAAGATCCGCGGGCCAGAGCTTTTTGTACTGCTCCTTATGTTCACCGTCGCCGTCGAATCCGATACCGGTGATATAGTTCGTAAGAGCGTCGAGCCACACATATACGACATGCTTATCGTCAAAATCCACCGGCACGCCCCACTTGAAGGAAGTACGGGAAACACAGAGATCCTGCAGGCCCGGCAGCAGGAAATTGTTCATCATCTCATTCTTGCGGGACTCGGGCTGTATGAACTGGGGATTTTCGTTTATATGCTTTATCAGTCTGTCGGCATACTTGCTCATTTTGAAGAAATATGCCTCCTCCTTTGCCCTCACGAGAGGTCTGCCGCAGTCGGGGCACTTCCCGTCCGTGACCTGGCTCTCCGTAAAGAAGGACTCGTCGGGCACGCAGTACCAGCCCTCATAATAGCCCTTGTAGATATCGCCCTGCTCATAGAGCTTCTTGAATATCTTCTGTACCTGCTTTACATGATAATCATCGGTCGTGCGGATGAATTTGTCATAGGATACATTCAGGAGATCGAACTGGCCCTTGATCACCGCCGCTACCTCGTCTACGAACTGCTGCGGCGTCTTTCCCGCTGCGTCGGCCTTCTGCTCGATCTTCAGGCCATGCTCGTCCGTACCGGTCTGGAAGAACACCTCGTAGCCCTGGCTCCTCTTGTATCGCGCTATACTGTCAGCCAGCACGATCTCGTAGCAGTTTCCGATATGGGGCTTGCCTGAGGTATATGCAATGGCAGTAGTCAGATAGTAGGGTGTTTTGCTCATTTTTCTCTCCTCTTTATCTTAAATGGAATGTTATTCATTATCATCCTGCGGTTTTCGGTATATTTAACAATAATACCGCAGTATAGATTTCATATTAATATACAATAAATGAGCGATTTTCTCAACAAAAATCGCTCATTTTCTCATTGTTCAAATGTCATTTATTCTCGCGCGGGAAAGCTTCACGATCACGGTCCCCGCGATAAAGCCCGAGAACAGTCCGCCTGCGTGCGCCGCAAAATCGATGCTCTCATTAATGACACTCGAGTATATCATGAAAACGATCATGATGATGATGCGGCCTATGCCGATGCCGTTTATCGGAGAGCCCTTGAACAGCACCTCAGCGAGCAGCAGGCCTATCAACCCGTAGATCGCCCCCGAAGCTCCGACGGCTATCACCGTTTCTCCCGCGATCCGGTGTAAGAACAAAGAGAAGAGATTGCCGCCCAGGCCGGAGAGCAGATAACAGATCAGGAAGCCTTTCCTGCCCGTATCGATCTCCATCCTGCTTCCGAGGACTCCAAGCATGAACATATTGCTGACGATATGTTCGAAGTCGAAATGCAGCCAGAAGGCCGTAAACACACGGTACCACTCCCCCTGCTGTGCTGTCTGCGGTATTATCAGCGCCCAGTCTGACAGGATAGCCCACTTGCCGCCGAAGATCATGACGATGAAGATCAGGACATTGACGGCAATGAGCAGTATCGTGAAACGCGGTCCGTATTTCAGGTTATATTTTATATTCGAAATCAAGTTTTCAGTCAAATGAAGTCTCTCACCTTCCGCCGGTGGCGATGCCCCCGGCGAAAGGTATTATCTGTTTTTCAGAATGCGTCCGCGACCGGTGCGGGGCTTATTTTACGTAGTATACGTAATCGGCCTTCGGAACGATGTCGCGGCCGTTGTCGGCGGGATATCCCATGATGAGGTTTCCGATCCCCTCATACTCGCCCTCGATGCCGAGATCCTTTAATATCTGCATACCGACGGGGCTCTCGAACTCCTCCTTGCAGCGATGTATCCAGCAGGTACCGAGACCGAGCTCCTTTGCGGCGAGCATCATGTTCGCCATTACGAGACTGCCGTCATATACGCGGGTGCTGGTGCTTTTCGACGCGAGCACGCAGAATACGACGGGAGCGCCGTAGAACGGGTCATCCTTTGAGCCCATGACCGCGGCGTTCACCTCGGAGAGCTTCTTTACAGTCGCGGGATCAGTGACAGCGATGATGATGGCAGGCTGTCTGTTCATTCCGGAAGCGGCATAGGTGCCTGCCTCGGCGACGATCCTTACCTGCTCCTCGGTAGGCATCTGATCAGTGTAATTACGGATACTTCTTCTTTCCCTGATAGTGTCAATAGTATTCATTTTATCCTCCTTCGGCTCTCTCAGAAGCCCTTTTTGAAGCATATTACCAGTTCTTGCCGTATTTTTCCTTCAGCTCGGGATGCTCGCCGTAGATCGCGCAAAGCTTCGCCGAGATCAGGAGACTGATCTCCATTCCCTGGATTGAAGCGAACTCATAACGGCTGTGCGCGTTTTCATAACCGGCACTGATATTCGGGCAGGGCAGGCCCCTCTGTGAAATGGATGAGCCGTCCGTGCCGCCGCGTGCCGCGATGCAGATGGGCTCGATGCCGAAACCCTTTATAGCATCGACCAGATAATCGACCATGAACGGGACCTTTGCCACTTCCTTCCTCATGCTCCAGTAAACGCCGCCCCATTCCAGCTCGACATGCTCGCTGCCGTACTTTGCCTGCAGGGCCTCGACACACTTTTCGACGTAGCGTCTGCGCTCCGCGAGGCGATCCTCGTCATGGTCGCGGAGGATGGTCTTTAACAAGCCGCCCTCTACGGTAGCCTCGAACTCATAGGGATGGAAATATCCCTCGCGTCCCTCGTTGTCCTGTGCTCTGTCGACTGCGGGGAGCATAGACATGAATTCGGCGCCGATCTCGACGGCATTTACCATGATGCCCTTTGCCATGCCGGGATGGACGGACTTTCCGTGGATATGGAGCCTCGCCTCGGCACCGTTGAAGGTCTCGTAATTGTACGTGCCTATTCCGTCACCGTCTATGGTATAAGCCACATCCGCGCCGAAGCGGGCCAGATCGAGGTCGCGGGCGCCGCCGCCCACCTCCTCGTCGGGAGTGAAGGCCAG
>JAZRWL010000109.1:0-4809 GCA_045599685.1 Lachnospiraceae bacterium | reverse complement strand
GACCGCTTGGCCTCCGACTTGGATTGTAGGGCCGTTTTTCCTTTATAAACAGGACGATATAGCAGATAAGACCCGCTGCGAAAAAGGTAAGGCCGTAGAGGATCAGCACGTCGAGCTCTCCGAGACCGAGCCCTGTTTCCTCATCGAGGATGATGCCGTCGGCAGCCGTGCCTATCGTATCGAAGAGACAGTAGGCGAGCGGGAAAAGGAGAGCAAGCGCGCCGGTGCGGTATTTTTTATCGTGTGAGAGGCTTTCCGATCGGGAAAGACGGTTCTCAATGATCGCGAGGGCAATCACGCCGGCGACGATGAGGACGGTCCCGGTGAGATCCAGGACGGAAAATTCCTCTGTAATATCAGTTATTCTTCCGCTTATCAGAAACCATACGGTCATCATTATTGCCGAAAAGGCACCGGAGGCATTTTGCACGGGAGAAATGATCGAAAGCTCGAGATAACGCAGCCCTGCGTAGCCTATCACCATGGAGATGATATAGCACAGAGAGGCGGGCGCGTATTTTACCGCACTCATTATCAGGCCGTCCGGGGTACCGGCGATATCGGAAAAGGGCAGCAGAGCACAGGCGCAGACGCCCATCACGAGGCCCACCCATACGGCAATGCGCAGGTGTGAGTAACGGTCAGCCTCATCTGAGCCTTTTTTATAGAAAACATCCGCGAGTCCCCAGCCCGCGACAGCTATCAGTGCGTAGAAAAACCAGGACATAATTCTACCTCCGAAAATGGATTGGCAAAAAGAATATAGCATCCGGGTGTTGATTTTTCAATTATCCTCTTTTGAAGTTTCGCGTAATTTTCTCAGATACCGGGATGGGCGCTCTTTGCCGATTTTTCAAGATTTGTAAAAAAAGTTTCTCATGTGGGGGAAAATCTGATAGAATAACGTCATTGGCCTCCGGGCATTCATTCTAATACTATTCGAGGTTGCAAAATGGATCAGAAACTGTTTACCGATTACAAGAAGCGTATACTGGAAAGCTGCGAAAGCATCATAGTCGGAAAGCGCGGCGTCATAGAAAAGGTGCTGATATGCTTTCTCTGCTCAGGTCATATTTTGCTGGAGGACGTGCCCGGCACCGGAAAGACCATACTTCTGAGAGCGTTCGCGGCGGCGACCGGCGGAAGCTTCAAGCGTATACAGTTCACGCCGGATCTGCTGCCATCGGATCTGACGGGCATCAATATTTATGATCAGAAGAGCGGAGAATTTCAGTTCGTGCCGGGCCCGGTATTCGCGAATATGGTGCTCGGAGACGAGATAAACAGAGCCACTCCCCGCACGCAGTCGAGCCTTCTGGAGGCGATGGCCGAGCATCAGGTCAGCGTGGATGGGAAGACCTATCCTATGGCGGAGCCTTTTATGATAATGGCTACGGAAAACCCTCTGGAATCCTACGGTACCTTCCCTCTGCCGGAGGCGCAGAAGGATCGTTTCCTGATGAGGATTTCCATGGGTTATCCCGCGAGGGATGAGGAACTCTCCATCCTTCACGGTGAGGATACGGCAAAGCGTGTGGAAAAGCTCTCCTGTGTCGTGACCGCCGAGGAGACGGCACAGCTCAAAAAGGAGATAGACGAGGTAAAGCTCAGCCCTGAGGTAGAGTCTTATTTGATGGATATCATATATGCGACAAGGAACAGCTCCGGGATACGCATCGGCGCTTCCACGAGAGGCGCGCTCGCGCTCTACCGCACGGCGAAGGCCCGCGCGGCTCTGGACGGCAGGGCCTATGTGCAGCCCGAGGATGTAAAGGAAATGGCTGTTCCCGTACTGGCGCACAGGATCCAGACCGACAGCATGAGCAGCATGAAGGAAGAGGAAACGATGATATCGCTTATCCTCGAGCAGGTAGAAGCGCCCACAGAGGTAGTGTGACAGGCTGATATGATCCGGTTTTTAATCTGTGCCCTCATCATAGTCGGCGCGCTGGAATGGTACACGGTGCGCGACGGACTGAGGCATGTAAAATTCAAATCGGAGCCGAAGACCGACAGAGTAGAGCCGGGTGAGCATTTCGATGTCAGTATGACAATTGAAAACACCGGACGCCTGCCGGTAGGCTATGTGCGCGCCGGGGTGAGGTATCCCGAAGAGATGCATGTCCCGGTGCAGTCACAACTGCGCGGAGTGACTTCGGAGCGTATCGTGGATCAGCAGTTCTCATTAAAGAGAAAACAGCGTCTTACACGCACGCTGGATGTTTATATGCAAAAGCGCGGCTGCTACAGGATGCTCGGCGCGAGACTTTACAGAGGTGATTTTTTCGGCCTGACGGAAACGACGCAGCTCTATGAGGAATTCCATGAGATAGTGGTCTATCCCGAACGTGTCGGCAGCGACAGTCTGAGCCGCGCCGTGACCGGGCTTATCGGGGATATAGTATCGAGACGCTATCTGCTTACCGATCCTATTCTTACTATGGGGATGCGTGATTTCGTAAACGGTGATCCCGTGCGTGCCATCAGCTGGAAGCAGACCGCCCGACGCGGACGCCTGACGGTCCGTGAGTTTGAATATACGAGGGACGAAGCCTGCCGTATCGTTTTCCTTATCCCCGACAGAGAACGTGTGGGCGAGGAACTGCTCGATATCTGCTGCGGGCTGGTGCGCTCGATAGCGGAATTGCTGACGCAGAAGGGCGTGAGCGCGGTATTTTATACGAATGCCTCACAGAAGGGCGTTTTCATAGACCGCAGCTATTCGTGTACCGTCCGTTTGAGGAATATCGGCGTGCTCCTGGAAGCGCTGGGACGTATATATGAGATCGCGACCTGCAGGCAGGAGCAGCTGGTGAACGACTGTGTGCGCGGGATTGATGACCGTCAGGAGCTTATCCTCGTCGTACCGAGGAAGACGGACCAGGCCATGGCCGCCGCCGACCGTCTCATGGCGATGGCGGGGCGGCGTATCATTACCGTAGCGGGGGAGGACTGGCTGAAATGACAGAGATCTATTATCTGACATTTACACTATCGTTCTTCTATACGCTTATCGGCTTCTATTTCTGCATTTTTACGAAGCAGGAGCTGCCCATGGCGGGCTTTCTGCTCCTTATCGGCGCGGTGGCGGCGGATGTGCTGCTCAGGAAGCTCCAAAAGTCTCCGCGCGTATTCAGAGTCATCATCGCTTCGGCGGTACCGCTCGCGGTATTATTCTTTGATCCGGCCCTCAGTCAGCTGATATTCCTGCTCTTTCCCTATGTGTTCTTCATCGTGAGCATAGCGACTGACAGAGTAAAGACCACTCTCAGAGAATTCCGCAGACAGAGCTCGATATGTATCAGGCTGCTGCCGCTGATGGCGCTGGGCTTTCTTACGCCATCAGTCGGGTCCGGGGCGCTTGTCCTCGTCATTCCGTATCTGGTCGTGCTTCTCTATTCAATGATATGGCTTTTGCGTATGCTCAGAGTGAACAATGCGACCGTAAAAAGTCAGGTACTGTCCACGCTCGGTTTCCTGGCCGTGACGCTCCTGTGCACGGTCGGCAGACTGCCCGAGCTTATCGGAAAGGCAGCGGGCTGGGTATACGAAAATGTGATCGTTTACGCGCTCGAGGCCGTCGGCGCGGTGCTGGGCTATGTGATGTACGGCTTCGGAAAGCTTTTGAGCCTGCTCTTTACGAGAGGCGACGCCCTGCAGGAGCAGAAGGTCTCCGAGGGGGACGGCAAGATCTATGGTTACGAGGAACTTTTGGAGGAGGCGGCCGAGCCGAGCGAGTTCTGGCCGATATTCTGGAAGGTGCTGCTGGGTCTCGCGATCATCGCCCTGCTCGTATTGCTTTTGAAATTCCTGCTCGGAAAGAAAAAGGGTGACAGCGACGAAAAGGGATATACTGAGTCCGAGGGAGTCACGACGGAGATATATGTAAAAAAGCCGACCATGCCCCGTATCAGGCCCTTTAACGCACGTGAGGCCGTGCGATATGATTATGCAAGATTCATGAAGGAAGCGGCGAGGCGCGGAGTCATATTCACGAAGGGCGCTACTTCCGCTGACATGGTGAGGCAGTCGGGAAACGATTTCAACGAAGCTGATCTGAGCGAGCTGCGCAGCATCTATGTCGAGGCGCGGTATTCGATCGACGGAAAGATCACACATTCGCAGTCTGCGCGGAGTGCGGAGCTTTACAGAAGGCTGAAGAGCAGCAGAAAGGCCGTGTCCGATGAGACCGTGGACGAATAACAAGTCGGTGCTTTTGATATTTTTCGCGGGCGTGCTCTGGGGGAGCATAGGCGTGTTCGTAAATGAGCTCACGAGAGTGGGCTCGGGCGCAGAAATGACTAGCTTCCTGCGGTTTTTTACGGGCGCGGTCATGCTTTTTATCTTCAATCTCCTTCGCGGGAGAGGCTTTTCCATATTCCGCGTAAGCAGGAAGAGCTTTTTCACCTGTATGCTCCTGGGGCTGATCTGCCACGGCTGCTGCGGCTTCTGCTACAGTCTCGCGGTGACACATATCGGTATGAGCGGCGCCGTTGTGCTCCTGTATGTCGCCCCGGTCTTCACCTTTATTTTTTCGATGATCATTTTTAAGGAAAGGGCCTCGGTGAGGAAGCTCGCCGCGATACTGATCAATATCACCGGCTGTGTGCTCACCGTGACGAACGGTGTCTTCGATATAAAGACTCTCGTGATCTCCGGCATCCTTTTCGGGATAGGCTCGGGCGTCTGTTACGCGCTCACCGCGATCATCGGCAGGCTGGCCTCGGCCGACGCCGATCCTTATGTGGTCACCATGTACAGCTTTTTTGCCGCGGCGGCGCTCATGCTCATATTTATGAGGCCGTGGGA
>JAZRWL010000108.1:0-4772 GCA_045599685.1 Lachnospiraceae bacterium | reverse complement strand
ATATCAAAAACGCGGGGCACATCCGCAGCACGCAGAGCCAGTGCCAGAGAATGCGAAGGCTCGAAGCGGTCCCTGATCACGGTACCGAGGTGCAGGCCGGGACGGAGGATCTTCAGGCCGGACAGGCGCAGCGGCTCCGGGAGCAGGCAGAGCCTGTCGCCGAAGGCAGTGAATACTCCGGGAAGCTCCGGCAGGGGAAATTCGGACAGGAAACCGGTCCATGCGCGGAGAAGCTCCTTTACGGAACGATCGGGGGAGGCGGGACGGCATTTCGCGTCAGAGGGGAGGTACTCTCCTGATTTTTCAAGCACAGCCACATACTGTCCTTCGCCGGGGAAGAGATGCGGCAGGTATTTTTTCTGAAAAATAAGCTCATAATCGGTATGGAGCTCCAGAAAATGCGCTACCTGCTCCTCGTCTTCCGCTCCCGCAAAGGTACAGGTAGAATAAACGAGTCTGCCGCCGGGGCGCAGCATGAGATCGGCTTCTTCCAGGATCTCCGTCTGTCTCTCGGCGCAGAGAGAAATATTTTCGGGACTCCAGCAGTCGATCGCCTGCGGCTCTTTTTTGAACATCCCTTCTCCGGAGCAGGGCGCATCTACGAGAATGCGGTCGAAGAAGGCCGGAAATACCGCTGACAGCTCCGCGGGAGAATGGTTCGTCACGACGCAGTTGCGCACTCCCATGCGTTCTATATTCTGTGACAGTATCGCGGCACGCTTCGGGATGATCTCATTTGCGATGAGCAGTCCCCTGCCCTCCATCCGGGCTGCTATGGCCGTAGCCTTTCCTCCGGGCGCTGCGCAGAGATCGAGCACTCTCTCACCGGGTGCTGCGGCGACTGCGGCGCTTACCGTCATCGCGCTCGGCTCCTGCAGATAATACAGCCCCGCTTCATGATACGGCGAAAGACCGGGACGCTTATCCTGCGGAAAAAGGAAGGCATCGTCGGCATCAGGGATGGGTGAAAGCTCAAAGGGAAGGAGGGCCGCAAGCGCCTCCTTTTTCAGCTTCAGCGTGTTCACGCGGAGGCCGTGCAGAGGCTCGCGGTCGTAGGAAGATAAAAATAAAGGGAATTCGTCTCCGAGCTCCTTTTCCATCCGGCTGAGAAAGAGCTGCGGAAGCGGCTTTTTTTCGTAAGTATCCGTATGTTCCATTTTTTTTACGGTGCTCCGTTTATTATGTGATAAGGTCCCTCACATTTGACAAAAAAGACCGCGGCGGGTATATTTGTCGCATGTTCAGGATGTGGGCCAAAATTTTCGATGACGGACATTTGCTCCGTGATACGGTGATCGAGGATAACAGTGCTTCGAGCCGTACCGCGAAGGTCTTCTGTGCCCTTGAGGAGGTCTGCAGGACCTTTGACCTCGGAGTGCCCGTCTGGCTTCGGGTCAATATCGACGATTTCCGCCGTATCGCAAGGGCCAGATTCTACGCGGATTCCTTTATGGAGCCGATAGATTTTGATTATCTGGAGATCCAGATGATCGAGGAGGACTGATCTCTTCTCCTGTCTTCAATCGGGCCTTCCGAGCAGTCTGAACATGTTTTTCTTGTAGCTTTCCACCCCCGGCTGATCGAAGGGATTGATCCCCTGCATATAACCGCTGACTCCGCAGGCATATTCAAAGAAATAAAACAGCTCGCCCAGAGTCTTTTCACCGCGGTCCCTGATATCGAACACGATATTCGGGACATTACCTGCCGTATGCGCTGCTATCGTGCCCTCTGCGGCAGCGTCGTTCACGAAGGAAAGCGGTCTGCCTGCGAGATAATTCAGTCTGTCGGGGTCCTCCTCTGCCTCGGGGATCAGGAGGGGCTCTGCGTCATCCGAAAACCGCAATACCGTTTCCGTCAGTATACGCTGACCGTCCTGGATATACTGCCCCATCGAATGCAGGTCGGTCGTGAGATCCACGGCGGCGGGGAATAGTCCGCGGCCGTTCTTGCCTTCGCTTTCACCGTACAGTTGCTTCCACCATTCGGCGAAATAATGCAGACTCGGCTCATAATTTGCCATGATCTCGATCTTTTTGCCGTTATCCGAGAAATAATTCCTGAGCGCGGCGTAGCGAAGCGCGGGATTTTCACGGGACTCGGAGTACTTCGCTTCCATACGGGCGGAGGCGGCTCCTTCCATGAGGCTGTCTATGTCCGCCCCGGCTGCGGCTATGGGGAGAAGCCCCACGGCTGTCAGAACCGAGTAGCGTCCGCCTATATCGTCCGGGACGGAGAAGGTCTCATATCCTTCTCTTTCGGCCAGCTCTCTCAGAGCGCCGCGTCTGCGGTCGGTCGTTGCATAGATACGTGAGGCGGCTCCCGCTTTCCCGTATTTTTCCTCGAGGAGCTTCCTGAAAAACCGAAAGGCTATCGCGGGTTCGGTCGTAGTGCCCGATTTTGAGATGACATTTACGGAAAAGTCGAGATCACGTACCTTATCCAAAAGAGCGTTGAGATATGAGGTACTGAGCTGATTTCCTGCGTAATATACCGGGAAGCCCGCGTCATTGAAGCCGTAATCGGTATTCAGGAAAGAAATGGCGGCGCGTGCGCCGAGATATGAGCCTCCGATACCTATCACGATCATGGCATCGGAGCTTTTGCGTATCCTTTTCGCCGCGGATTTTATCCGTGCGAATTCTTCTCTGTCATATTCATCGGGCAGATCGACCCAGCCGAGGAAATCCGCGCCTGCGCCTTCCGCTTTTTTCAATAATTCGGAAGCATCCGCCGCCGCCTGCGTGTATCGCTCGAATTCGGCGGCATTTATGAAGGGTGAAACTCTGCTTTCGTCAAGACTGATATGATCCAAGGGAAACCTCCGGCATTTTTGTTTTCATTGATGCGGTAACACGCATTTTTCGCGGCTCTGCCGCTCGAAAAACCGAAAAACATTCGCGATCCGTGCATTTTTCGACGAAAAATGGCTGCCCGCTCATGCTTTCCGGGCGACCGGAAGCCTGAGCATGGGTATGGGCAGGCTCCGGCTATGCCTGTTTTTTGACTTTATCATCATTATACTAAAACAGCATTATCTCGGCAACTCAATCGCGGGCGGCGGCTGTGCTGCCCGCACTTGCATTTGACTGCTTTTTGGGGTAAATTTAGCCTGTTCGTTATGCGAAACGGAGGCATTTGTATGAAAAAGATAATTCTTACCGGCGGCGGGTCTGCCGGTCATGTAACGCCTAATCTCAGTCTCGTTCCCCGCCTGAAGGAGCTCGGTTACGAGATCAGATATATCGGCTCCTATGACGGGATCGAAAAGCAGATCATCGAGGGCGCGGGGCTTCCCTATTACGCGATCTCCACGGGGAAGCTGCGCCGTTACTTCAGCTGGAAGAATTTTACCGATCCTTTCCGTGTCATCAAGGGATATTTCAGTGCGAAGAAATATATCAAGCAGTATAAGCCCGATGTCGTCTTTTCAAAGGGCGGCTTCGTGAGCGTCCCCGTGGTACGGGCGGCTGCGAAAAAGAAAATCCCGGTCATCACGCATGAGTCTGACATGACGCCCGGCCTCGCGAACAAGATCAATACGAGATACGCGAAGAAGATCTGCGTCAATTTCCCCGAGACGATGAAGTATCTTCCAGCCGACAAGTGCGTGCTCTCCGGCTGCCCCATCAGGCAGGAGCTTTTGCAGGGCACGGCGACGGCCGGAAAGATCCTCACAGGCCTGACGGGAACGAAGCCTGTCGTGCTTTTTATCGGAGGAAGCCTCGGCTCGGCGAAGATAAACAGCACTGCCCGCGGCATACTGCCCGAGCTCCTCGAAAAGTATCAGATCGTGCATATCTGCGGCAAGGGCAATGTC
The DNA here is from genome assembly GCA_045599685.1 of Lachnospiraceae bacterium. Taxonomy (GTDB): domain Bacteria; phylum Bacillota; class Clostridia; order Lachnospirales; family Lachnospiraceae; genus UBA3774. Next base: position 952 of record JAZRWL010000108.1, on the reverse strand, counting down.
GACGAGAGCCTGACGGAGATCCCGGGATATGTGCAGTATGAATATGTGAGCGAGAAGCTGAAGGATATATTCGCGATGGCCGATCTGGTGGTCTCACGTGCCGGAGCAAATGCCATCTGTGAGCTTCTGGAGCTGAAAAAACCGAACCTCCTGATCCCGCTTTCCGCCGCCTCGAGCCGCGGCGATCAGATACTGAACGCGGGGAGCTTTTCGAAGCAGGGCTTCAGTGCAGTGCTGAAAGAGGAAGAGCTCACCGGCGAGACGCTGCAAAAGGCCATCGATACACTATATGTAGAGCGACAGAAGTATATCGACGCTATGGAAAGCGCACGTACCGGGAATGCGGTGGACGTGATAATCGGACTGATCGAGGAATACGCCCGGTAAAGTTATATTTCTTTGGTATTCGCAGAGAATTCTTATAATTATTTAGTGACAAAGATACTCATAAAGAATATATTGTAGATGTAATGGAAGCATTACGAGCAGAAGCTAATACAGGAGGAATTATTCATGTCTTATGTAGATGATGTTTTGGCTTGGATCAAAGCCAAAGATGCTAACGAGCCTATGTTCCTGCAGACCGTAGAAGAGGTTCTGGAGTCCATCCGCCCTCTGATCGAGGCTAAGGAAGATGTTTATCGCAAAGCTGCTCTCCTTGAGAGACTGGTTGAGCCCGAAAAGGTTACCCAGTTCCGCGTTCCGTGGACCGATGATGCCGGTCAGGCTCATATCAACCGCGCATGGCGTGTACAGTTCAACAGCGCTATCGGCCCGTACAAGGGAGGCCTTCGTTTCCAGCCCAATGTTACTCTTGGCATGCTGAAGTTCCTCGCTTTCGAGCAGACCTTTAAGAACTCTCTTACCAGCCTTCCTATCGGCGGCGGCAAGGGCGGTTCCGATTTCGATCCTCAGGGCAAGTCAGACGCTGAGATTATGCGTTTCTGCCAGT
>JAZRWL010000107.1:0-2005 GCA_045599685.1 Lachnospiraceae bacterium | reverse complement strand
TTGTATTCCTGCATACCTTTCACCTCTCATTTATACTATTTTTTACTTAACTATATAAAAACCGATCTCTCGGGTTTTTACCATATTCAGCAGATCCGAGGGAGCTGTGCCCCTGTGAGCTTCTGCAGCACTCTTTTTCCGCCGAAGGCGGTGTCCATCACGAGCCTGCCGGGGTATCTGTCCGTTACATATCCGATGACGGCGGCGTCTCTGCCCTCTTCGGTCTCCCGCATGGCTTTGAGCACTCTCTCCGCGTTTTCCGCCGGGACGACGGCAAGCAGCTTGCCCTCGTTCGCGCAGTACATCGGATCGAGCCCCAGCATATCGCAGGCGGCCTGCACCTGCGGCCTGACCGGGATGAGCTCCTCACTGAGGACTATGCTGAGTGCGGTGCCCTCGATGAACTCGTTGAGCGTTGTGGCCACTCCGCCGCGCGTCGGATCGCGCAGGACGCGGACAACGGCGTCAAGGCTCAGTATCTTTTCACACAGGCCGTTCAGCGCAGCGCAGTCGGACTTTATATCACCCTGCATCATACCGCTCCGGCTGAGCATGACCGCGGTGCCGTGGTCGCCCACGGTGCCGGAGACGATGACCGCGTCGCCGTTCTGTATGTTCTTCGGGCTCAGGCCGGGATATTTCAGAAAGCCTATGCCCGCAGTGTTGATATATATCTTATCTCCGCGGCCCTTCTCCACGACCTTCGTGTCGCCCGTCACGACCTGCACGCCGGTCTTTTCGCACATGGCGCGGATGGAAGTGATCACCTTTTCGAGTTCTTTGAGCGGGAAGCCCTCCTCCATTATCAGCGCACAGCTCAGATATTTCGGCTCCGCGCCGCAGACGGAGAGATCGTTCACCGTTCCGCAGACGGAGAGCTTGCCTATATCGCCGCCGGGGAAAAAGATCGGGTCAACGACGAAGCTGTCCGTTGAGAACACCAGCTTATCCGCGCCGGGAAGTACAGCGCCGTCACCGAGCTCGGAAAGGGCATCGTTCCCGAAGGCCGGAAGTATCATGTTTTCTATCAGGCGGGAGGTTTTTTTCCCTCCGCTGCCGTAGTCAAGAGTGATTATCTCGTCCATCAGAATATCCCCTGATATTTATAAGCCGCAGCGCACGCCCCTTCTGAGGAGACCATGCAGGGACCCACCGGGTCCTCCGGCGAACACACTTTCCCGAACATCGGGCAGAGCTCCGGAGATATCCGCCCCGTGATGACCTCGCCGCAGCGGCATCCGGTCAGCGTTTCCGCCTCGCCGTACTGTACATTGAAGCGCTTCTCTGCGTCATACTCCGCAAGCTCTTCGCGAAGTCCGAGACCGCTCGCATCAATCGCGCCGAGGCCGCGCCACACGTCTCTTCTCGGCATGAAGCAGTGCTCCATCATCTCCTGAGCAAGCTCGTTGCCGCTTTCCGCGACCGCGCGTTTATACTGATTTTCCACCTTCGGCGATTTCTCCGCGATCTGGCGGGTCAATCTGTATATCGCAAGAAGGATATCCGTCGGCTCAAAGCCCGCTATCACCGCAGGCATATTATATTCATCCGGCAGGAAGCGGAAGCCTTTTTCTCCGATGATGGTTGCAACATGTCCCGGACATATAAAGCCGTCCACATTGAAGCCGTCCATTGTCATCAGAGCCCTCAGTGCGGGCTCCACGGTCTTCAGCATCGACCACACGGAAAAGTTTTTAACTCCGCGCTCTTTTGCCGTCAGCACTGCGGCAGCCGTTCCCGGCGCAGTCGTCTCAAAGCCGACGCCCAGAAATACGATCTGCCTGTCCGGGTTTTCCTCCGCAATGCTCACCGCATCCACGGGGGAATAGACCGTCTCCACCTTTGCGCCGAGAGCCTTGCGCCGCTGAAGACTGTCGCCTCTCCTGCTTCCGGGGACACGGAGCATATCTCCGTAGGTGGTGATCATTATATCCGGCTCCATGGCGAGCGCGAGCACCGCGTCTATCACCTGCGGCGGCGTCACGCACACGGGGCATCCGGGGCC
>JAZRWL010000106.1:0-2245 GCA_045599685.1 Lachnospiraceae bacterium | reverse complement strand
CGACGACGCCGTGATCATGAGCATACTCTACGACCTTCTTCGTGATCTCGATATTCTCGGCAAAGGGTCTGCCGGAAGCGTCGATCATGACCGAAGTAAAGCCGCCGTCTACGCAGGCCTTACAGGTCTCGAAATCGGGGCCGTGATCCAGATGAAGCGCAATGGGGATATCAGGGCAGCAAAGCACAGCCGCCTCGACGAGCTTTACCAGATAATTGTGATTCGCATACGCTCTCGCGCCCTTCGAAACCTGAAGGATGACAGGTGCGTGTTCCTCCTGGCAGGCCTCGGTGATGCCCTGCACGATCTCCATATTGTTGACGTTGAATGCGCCGATCGCGTAACCGCCGTTATAGGCCTTTTCAAACATTTCCTTCGTAGTAACTAATGCCATGATTTGATCTCCTTTGTATCGATAATCGATTTCATTCTAACCCTTTTTATTAAAAAAGCAAGCGGAGAGGCGCCCTCGCCGGTCCCGGTGAAGGTCTTTTTCACTTTCCGTACTTGTTTTTGATAAAACTGTACTGTCTGTTCATGTACCCGGCGGCCGTATATATCGCGCCGAGCGGATTATGGCCCATCGCTCTGTCCTTTGCGGCAAGCACCGTGCAGGGAGCTTTTATGTGGCGCATGAACAGCGTGTCGTGTCCTACGCAGAGCCCCAGAAGGACGGCGAGCTCGCAGCCCTCGTCGTCAAGGATCTTCGCCTGACCGGCTGGATTGCACATGGCCTCAAAGGACCTGTCCGGATGCGCGAATTCTTCTCTCGTGATACCTATCTCCTGCTTCGGAATGGAACAATTTTTACAGCATACAGACCTTACCTCGAAACCGTTCGCCTCCAGTATTTTCGTGAAGACAGCCGCCTCTGCCGAAAGTCCGGAACAAAAAGCCACGCCTATCCTGTGATAACCGAGCTTGTAGGCGTAATCCATGATCTCTTCCGTCCTCGTGGCCTTTGCATAGCCTTCTGCCTCTACTCTCGCGGACACCGCCGCCATGCTGCGCTCCTCCTCGGAATAGAGCGCGAGCATCTCATCCTTCGAATATTCCCCGCAGGGACAATCCGGAAGTCTTCCCTCCGTCACGCCTCTGCTGCAGGGCTTTCCCTTGCAGTCAGCACAGTGTGCCATGATCCACCTCTTTTTCCGATAATTACGGACAGCAGGACAGTCTTCACCGCCCTGCCGTACCGCTGTCTTTTTATCGCACGGTGCTCTGACCGTGCCGGTCTCACTTCATCAGTGAAAGCTCATACAGGAGCCTTGCCGTCGTCTTTATGCCGGCGTAATAGCACCAGAGCTTCAAATTCTCATTCGGCGCGTGATTGTTTTCATCGGGATTCGCGTAAGGAACGCTGATAACCGGCATATTCAGGATATCTGTGAAGACATAATTCGGCAGGCTTCCGCCCATCGCGGGAGCGCATACCGGCTCCTTGCCGAAACCGTCGGTCACTGCCTTCATGACACATTTCATCGCGGGGATCCCGGGATCCGTGACGCTGGGCTCCATGCTGTCCCTGAATTCGACTACCGCATCGGGCTCCTTTTCCAATATATAATTCTTTACGAGCTCAAAGGTCTCTGCGCCCTTCATTCCCTGCACGAGTCTGACATCCATTTTCACGGTGGCGCTGCCGGGGATGATCGTTTTCGAACCCGCGCCGGTATATCCGCTGTACATGCCGTTGATCGTGAGCGTGGGAAGGAACATCAGATGACGGTAATGCTCCATCTTGTCCTGCCACTTGATCTTCTTTACTCCGTACAGCTCCGCCAGCTCCTCAGGCTTGAAATCCAGCTTTTCCATCATCTCGGTCTGGATGGCGTTCGGAGCCTTGACCGAATCGTAAAAGCCGGGGATCAGTACATGGCCGTCGGCATCCTCCATGGACGAGAGCAGGCGTACCATCCTCCAGGCGGCATTGTCAATGACACCGCCCTTGTTTCCGGAATGGTTGTCGCTCTTCGCGGTCTGCAGGCTCACCTCGAGGCTCATCACACCGCGGACACCACAGAGGATATAAGGGGTGGTATCATCATAGATACCGCCATCCGATACATACATGAGGTCGGCCTTCAGCAGCTCGCTGTAGGTCTTCGCGATCCAGGGCAGACTGTGGCTCCCGACCTCTTCCTCACCGTCCAGAATGACTTTTACATTGACGGGGAGCTCACCGAAAAGCTCCATATAGGCCTTCACCGCCATAATATGTGTGAGGAACTGCCCCTTATTGTCC
>JAZRWL010000105.1:0-2373 GCA_045599685.1 Lachnospiraceae bacterium | reverse complement strand
CCACGGACAGGCCATAGGCACCTACGCTGCAGCAGACGGTACAGCCCGCGGGGACCTTTCCCTCTCCCAGATAAGGATCAAAGCCCGCTGATATGAGCTGGATGAATTTCAGATCCTCCGCCTGACCGACGATAGCCGGTGATACGTTCCCGAAAAGGATCTCCACCCCCTTCAGATCGTCCGGAGTGACTTCCTCGGGCTTTTTATACCTGATCTCACGTCCTGCAGCAGCCGCCTGCAACTTTTCCCTTGCCTCATCTGTCATCTGAGTTGCCACCAATATCATGATATGCCTCCTGTTCCGGCCTGTTCGCCACTTTATATTATTTCATTAATACCTGTATCCCTGCACATTGTAATCTACGGAATCGGGATCGTAGCTCTCCAGATAAGCCGCTATCGCGTCGTCATCGTCACTTACGAAAATGAGTTCCGTACAATGCGGATTCAAAAATCCCTCGTCGATGGCATTTTTAAGTAATTCGCTCAGCTTATCGAAATATCCGTTCACATTGTAAACGACGATGGCCTTGCGGTGGCGTCCGAGCTGCTTCAGAGTCAGCACCTCAAAGAACTCCTCAAAGGTTCCTATCCCGCCCGGCGTTACGAGGAAGGCCTCCGAGCTTTCCTCCATCAGCGTTTTACGCTCTGCCATGGTCTCGGTATATATGCGCTCGTCGCAGTCGAACAGGAGCGCCTGTACCTCATTGGTGAAAAAGCGCGGCACGATTCCCGTCACTTTCCCTCCGCCGCTTTTGAAACCTCTCGCGGCGGCCCCCATAAGCCCCGATGCGCCCGCGCCGAAAACGAGGCCGTGCCCCGCGCGCGCCAGTCGCTCGCAGAGCTGCTCCACGGCAGTCACATATCCTTCACCGGTAATGCTGCTGGACGCTCCGAAAACACATATATTCATTCATCTTCTCCTTTTAACAGCTGATTATATACATCCCTGCGGCTTATTCCGCGGTCTGCCGCGACTTTTTTCATCGCTTCCTTACGCTCGAGCCCCTGTGAGATATAAAACTCCATGTGCTCTTCAAGAGAAAGCCTCTGCCACTCCGCGGCACGCTCCTCCTTTGCCTGCTCACGGCTGCGACCCTCTATCACGAGCACGAATTCTCCCCTCGGCTCATTCGTTTCATAATATTCCACCGCCTCGGACAATGTGAACTGCAGCGCCTCTTCGTGGAGCTTTGTGAGCTCACGGCAGACTGCCAGACGCCTGTCGCCCAATACCGCGTATAGTTCTTTGAGCGTTTCCTTCAATCTGTGCGGGGCTTCATACAGGATCAAGGTGCGAAGCTCCGGCTTCAGTTCCTCCAGAAGCTCCCTGCGTTCCCTGTTTTCTGCCGGTAAAAAACCCTCGAAGGCGAATCTTCGTCCGGAGATCCCCGACATCGTGAGCGCCGTAATGAGTGCACAGGCACCGGGCACGGGCACAACCCGCACTCCCTCCTCGATCGCACGCTGCACCAGCACCTCTCCGGGATCGGAGATCTCGGGTGTACCGGCATCGGAGATCAGAGCCACATCCTCTCCGGAAAGCAGGCGGCGGATCAGAGCCTCCGCCTTTTCGTACTTATTATGCTCATGGTAGCTCGTAAGCAGTGTTTCGATGGCAAAATGATTGAGCAGCTGCCTGCTGTGTCGGGTATCCTCCGCTGCTATCACCGTGACCTTTTTTAACACTTCGAGCGCCCGCAATGTGATATCATCGAGATTTCCTATCGGTGTAGCACAAATATATAATATTCCGCTCATTCTTCTTTACCGTATATTTCCAAAATATCGTCCGTATATTTCCCGTCATTGCCGTAAACCGTAAGCGGCGGCTCGACCCGGCACCAGACCCCGCCGTCCTTTTGTCCCTCTACGAGAAACATATTCGCCTCTGCCTTCGGTTTCGGATAAACGAGCCTCAGAGTCTTCGGCTCCAGGCGATATTCCTCCATTTTCCGAAGAATCTCGGCAAGTCTGTGCGGCCTGTGTACCATGTAAAAACGGCCTCCGCTGTTCAGACAGGCAGCTGCCTCGCGCAGGACATCATCGATATTGCACAGGATCTCGTGTCTCGCGATCGCCTTCGCTTCGCCGGGATTTTGCAGACCGTGCGACTCCGTCATGTAAGGCGGATTTGACACGACCACACCCAGACAGCCGCGCCCGAGCAGAGCACCGGCTTCCCTGATATCGCCCGTCACGATGCTGATACGTTCCTCAAGACCGTTCAGCGCCACGCTGCGCCGCGCCATGTCCGCGCATTCCTCCTGTATCTCAAGGCCGGTGATATGCGTCCCGGAGAATTTTGCCGCGAGCAGTATGGGCAAGACTCCGTTTCCCGTGCCGAAATCTGCGATGCGCTCGCCCTTTTTC
>JAZRWL010000104.1:0-5140 GCA_045599685.1 Lachnospiraceae bacterium | reverse complement strand
AGAAGCGATATTTGCGGTATCATAAATAAAACGCAAGTTTTTTGAATAAAAATAATACAGACAATACAGCTGAAAGTGAGGAAAACAAAATGCCTGCAGTAAAAGAAGTCCGCCTGATAAACGGTAATGTGATTGAGATCGGATACGGCGCTCCCGTAGCGAGTGCCGAAGAGGCAAAAAAGCTCTTTAGGGTCACGGTCGGCGGAGCCGAGGCGGAATGGGAATATCTTTCGTATTTTGATTTCGGCCCCTACAAGGAGCGCGGAGGGATCGTGAATATCCGCCTTGCGAAGGCTCTCGATACCGGACTGCCCCGCATACAGCGCCGCGAGGTACCGCTTTTTGACGATACTCAGGTGACGAAGGGCCCGGCAGCCGCGGCGAAGGTCGCAGTGAACGGACAGACCGCCGTATGGGCGCCTTTCTATGCGGAGATCCAGCGCGGTCATATGTCGTCCATCGATGTCTTGGGCGCGGTGGGAGCGGGCAATTCCGACGCCTGCACCGGCAATATGAAGGCCGACAATCATTTCGGCACGACAGTTGACGATAAGACCCGCGTATATACCACCGATTATGTCGTAAAGCAGGCCGGCGAGGGTATCAACGGCATCTGCGGACGTTCCGAATATCTGAATATCCCGATGATGCAGGCGGGGCTCGTCATCCATATGGTGGGGGCGGGCCAGTCCGTATATGAGGATCCCGAGTACCGCGGCGAATATGTCTGCGGCAGCACGACTGATACCTACACCCGCAGAGGTATCGGCGGTTCTGTTGAAAAGCCGGTGATAGTGACCACCTCCGACGCCGTGATGCGTCATGATTCGACAGTGCTTGCAGACGGCGAGCCGGCGAGGAAAAACGATGATTTCCTGCAGCTCGGATATGATTTTCTGAAGCTTTATTATGAATTCGGAGTAAAGCAGGGCAGCCTCTGCTTCCCCGTAGGTTACAATACTCCGTCCGACTCTTACCGCTACGATCTGAAGCTCGAAAAGGCCTACGAGGCCGCGATGAAGGCCGGAAAATGGGCGGGCACAGTAATGGCGGAGAGTGTCGAGAATTATTATATTTACGGTGCGATGATCCATTATGAATTCCTCCCTGAGTCCAGTGACGGAAAGTGGCATTATGACCGCTTCCCCGTGAATACGAGAGAGGAGCTGCACGATTACGATGAGCAGCTGTACAAGGTTATTGCGGGTATCCACGGACGGTATCATTTCTTCACCGGAAATCATCTGCAGTGCTTCACCGACAATGATTTTACGAACGATGTGCTGAAAAACAGCCATCCCTGGTTCTGGATGAGCCAGAAGGACAATTATACGGTGAACGCTGCCGGACAGGCGGTAAAGCGTGAGCCGCTCGCTGTCGAGCATGTGGATATCATAAGCAGCGACGAGATCGAGATAAAATTCAACCGCGAGATCCGCAATATCACCGCCGCCGCCGACATCGCGAACTGGAAGGTCAGCGTAAACGGCAAAGAGGTCACCGGCAACCATATGGCGAGTGCATGGAAGTATATCGACGGCGATGTGAAGTTCTGCGAATATGAGGAAGGCCGCGTCACAGTATGCGGCGGCTATGCCTGGAGGACGATCACGCTGAGAGTCGTTCCCGAGGAGGGTACTCTGGACAACGGCAAGCCTTACGGCAAAGCCTTCGGCGGCTTCACGGAGTTCGATATCAAGGAACGCCGCATTTCGAACGGCGGCTGGATCGCCGACGATCAGAAGCCCGGCACATATCCGCTCGGCTTCGGTGAGCTCGTGACATTGAAGGATGCCATCGAAAAATACGGCGCGGGCGCTGCCGGAAATATCGAGGTGACCTATACGGGCGCAGATCCCATCACCGACTGGGACGGAAACGCTCTCGCCCCCGCGACTATGAGCGCGAAGTTCAATCCCTGGATCGGAACGGCATATCGCACTCCTCTGACGGGCGTTTATATCTACGCGGAGACTGTAGCCGGACTCGAGAGCATCAGGACGGCAGGCCATCTCTACGATATGGAGCTTTCAAACAACAATACCGCAAAGTATGCGCTGACAGCCGGCGGTACCGCGATCCCCGATGCTGACGGTATGCACAGGGCGACAGACGCGGCCACCACCCGTCAGGACAATCATGACCGCAGAGTAGTCGAAAAGCTCTTAAAGAGCAAAATCCTCACGGAAGGCATCGTATATCACAATCCTGGACAGCAGATCGCGGACGGCGCTACACTCGCCGGAGGCGGGATGCAGCTGATCGGCGGATATACCTACGGACATCATCCGGGTATGCAGCCGACTCACCGTGACGAGATCAGAAACGGCTTCCATGTATGGCTGTATGTCGAGGGCTGGGGCGGCACTGTATTCCAGTCCGATGAGACCATGATCTGCAAGGATCCCGAAATGACCCGTTACAAGAATGAAAACCTCGTATACCATGAAGGCGGCCACGGCATCGATTCCTTCACCGAGGACAGCTACGGCGACGATATCTTCAACGACATCACCGCAGCCTGGATCACCGCCATCGCCTATGAGAACGGCCGTGCCTGGTGGAACCAGTACGATACCGAGGGCGCTTATCTGAGAAACCGCGGCGAATACACCTCGACCGGCTGCACCTTCTTCGCGAGCACTATGAGAGAGCAGTACATGGGTGTGTCCGACGGTACCTGGACGCCCATCAATACCCGTGAGGAGCTCTACCGCTATGACCGCTGCGGATATGAGGTCTTCAAGCGCATCTTCTACAACGGCGACCTCGGACTGTATTATACCGACGCCGAGGGCAGGACGCATAACGGCGATCCCGACTACCGTGTTATCCCCTCCGACTGGAGCGTGCTGCGCGATACCTACGCGGAATTCTCCGGCTGGACCGGCGAGGATGATCTCATCGCCTGGGCCTGCTGCATCGGGCCGGCCGCACATTATGATGAGTATACCGGAGAGCGCCATGACACGGTGAACTGGGTATCATGGAGCACTCCGAACGTATGGGACATCACTACGAACGATAAGCCTGCGATCCCTACGAATCTGAAGGATTTCGTCGGTTCCTCCGCTTATAATGAGTCTGATGTGAACGGCAATAATACCGTGAGCCAGGAACATCCTTTCTTCCGCAAGGGCGGAGTGGTGCGTCCCGAGCGCCCCGCGGAGATTGCGGCACTGACGGCACCCGTGACCGGCGGTATCAGCGATGTAAAGCTCGGCGAGCGCCCTGTGGTCGTGGAATTCACTCTTTCCGCACCTTCGGCGAAGGTCACTCCCGACAACGCGGCCTCGAGCTTTGACCTCACCGTAAACGGAGAGAAGAAGCATTTTTACTTCTGGAAATACGAGGAAGAGAGCGGAAAGGCAAAGGTAAGCATCCGCATGGAATTTCCGGCAGACAGAAACGCAGAGATCAAGGTGGCTCTGAGAGGCTGAAATGTACAAAAAGACTGAATTCGGCATGGTAAAAGGACGCATGGCCATGCTTTATACCATTGGCAACGACGACATCCGCGCGGCGGTATCCGATTACGGCGCCACTCTCGTATCCCTGAGAGTACGCGACAGGTCGGGTCATCTGCGCGATGTCGTGCTGGGCTTCGAGACCGCGTCCGAGTACGCGGCGGACGGCAGCTTTTTCGGCGCGGTGGTGGGAAGGAACGCGAATCGCATATCGAAGGCTTCGTTTACGCTGGACGGTGTCCTGCATAAGCTTTCGGCGAATGAGGGGGAAAACAATCTCCACAGCGGTCCGGACTATTTCAACAAGCGCTTTTTCACGCTGCTTTCGGCCGATGACGGGCATGCGAAGTTCGGTATCATAAGTCCTGCTGGAGATCAGGGCTTCCCCGGCGAGGAGCTTATAGTGACCTATCGCGTGACGGAAAACCGCCTGGAAATCGAATACAGCGGGATATCCGAGCCCGCGACCGTCTTCAACGTGACGAATCACAGCTTTTTCAATCTGAACGGTCAGGGCAGCGGCTCCGTGGAGGACCACAGCCTGATAATCGAGGCGGATCGCTATACCGTTACCGACGGGCAGCTGATACCGACAGGTGAGCTTCGTCCGGTGTCCGGCAGTCCCTACGATTTCACTTCCTCTCGTGAGATAGGCGAGTCGCTGAAGGCGCTTGCGCCCGGTACCATAGATATAAACTATGCGCTGAACGATACGGACGGCGCACCGTCAGCCTTTGCTTACGGGCCCCGCACCGGCATCGTGATGAAGGTATATACCGATCTTCCCGGGCTGCAGCTTTACGTCCCGCCGCATTTCCACGGAAAAAGGGGCAAGGGTCTCGTTTCCTACGATGAGTACGCGGCCTTCTGCCTGGAGACACAGTATTTCCCCGATGCGGTGAACCGCCCCGAATTCGTGAGCCCGGTGATCCCTTCCGGCGAGAAAAAATTCACGACTACCGTATTTGCGTTCGACGTGATGTGAGAGAAGGTTGACGATAGACCATATGAAGCGATCTGTTCTGAGTCTGATATTGTTTATCCTGCTGCTGTGCCTTACGGCATGCGCGGGAGAAGAGGAAAAGGGTACCGCGGCTGCTGCCGCCGGTACCTTTCCCGCACCTGTAATATCGCCGCTTGACGGCGGAACATTGTCCTCTTTCGGGACGAAAGGTTCTGACACCGGGATCACGGAGGCGGATTCCGCTGCCGGGACGGAAAAGACCGCTTCAGTCCCGGAGGTGACAGCGGCTCCTACACCCGGAAAGACAGTATTCCGCTTCGCAGGTGATTTCACACAGGCGGAGCTCGGAGGCGACGGCGTCACCATGGCTATCATGGATGTCCTCGACAATACCTACGGCGGCGATATCACACGCTGTTTTTCGGACGATCTGCTCGAGCTGATGGCGGATGCCGATATTTTCATGCTCAATAATGAATTCACCTATTCCGATCGCGGTACTCCTGTCTCCGGAAAAGACTGGACCTTCCGCGCGACGCCCGGCAGAGTAAAAAATCTCACAAAGCTCGGCGTGGACTGCGTCGGCCTCGCGAACAATCACTGCTATGACTGGGGACGTGACGCGATGCTCGATACGATAGACGTGTTGGACGCCGAGGGGATAGAGCATTGCGGTACCGGAAAGAATATCGAGGAAGCGAAAAAAGCC
>JAZRWL010000103.1:0-2276 GCA_045599685.1 Lachnospiraceae bacterium | reverse complement strand
GCAGCGTCCGAGCATTGTGCGGGAGAGCCTCCGAGCAGTTCGGTAACGGCTGCTGCGGTCATGGCGGCGGCTGAGCCGCATTCGGCCTGACAGCCTCCGGTCGCGCCTGCGAGTGAAGCACGGTTCCCGATCACCATACCGACCGCGGCGGCGGTGAACATCGACATCACCACGTCTTTTCGCGGCAGCCCTCTGTCTGTCATCAGAGTGACGAGGCAGCCCGGCATGATACCGCAGGAGCCTGCCGTGGGCGCGGCCACGATCTTTCCCATGGATGCGTTCAGCTCGGCTACGCAGATGGCACGGGCGATGGCATGGTCGGTAAAGCTTCCCATGATACCCTCTCCTTCATCTGCGTATTTTGACATGCGCCAGCCGTCGCCTCCGGTCAGTCCGGACATCGATCTCAGGTTCTTTTTTTTGCCGTTTTTGATAGACGATTCCATTACGGAAAAGCGGGAGTCCATACTATCGTAGAGGTCGTTTTCACTCATTTCGAGTGCTTCCGCCTGTTCCGCGAATACGATCTCGCTGATCTTTTTCTCCCTGCTGACCGCCTCTGTGACGATCTCCGAAAAATGCCTGTAATCCATAATGCCTCCTACAGCGCGCGAATGACGATCACGTTTTTGACATATTGCAGCATCTTGAAGCCGTCGAGCACGAGCTGCGGCACTTCACCGTCCACCTCGATCATCATGAAGGCCTCGCCGCCCTTTTTCGTGCGTGACATACGGAAGCTGCTGATATTGACATCGGCGTAGAACATAAAATTCGTGACGGCGGCTATACTGCCGGGCTTATCGACATGCTCGATCACTATCGTGGTATGCTTGCCGTCGAATTCGACATCTATGTCATTGATCCGCTCGACCATGATATTGCCGCCGCCGATGGAGGAACCCTCGACTATTGATTCCTTGCCGTTTTTGCCCTTCAGTCTGATTATTGCGGTATTGGGGTGCGCGTCGGGGTGCTCGATCTCCTCGAAGGAAAATTCTATCCCATTTTCCGTCGCTATCTCAAAAGCGTCGCGGATCTCCTCATAGTAGGAATGCATTCCCATGCAGCCCGCGAGGATGGCCCTGTCGGTGCCGTGACCGCGTCCCGTCGTCGCGAAAGAGCCTGCGAGCTGGATATGAGCCGATACTACTTCGTCATCCAGCATTTTCCAGGCAACACGCCCGAGACGCACCGCGCCTGCGGTATGGGAAGATGAGGGACCTATCATTACCGGACCGATCATATCGAATACAGTCATAATGTCCTCCTACAGCTCGGCAGAATCGAGCATTATCGTAAAGGGCCCGTCGTTTATCAGACTGACCTCCATGTGAGCGCCGAAGACGCCTGCTTCCACAGGGACGCCGTATTCATTTTTCAGGCTGTCAAGGCAGTAAAGATAGAGCTCCTCCGCATGAGCCGGGTCGCCCGCGTCCACGAAGGACGGGCGGTTCCCCTTGCGGCAGTTCGCGTACAGCGTGAATTGCGATACGAGCAGGATACTGCCGCCCACATCACGCACGGAGAGATTCGTCTTGCCCTCCTGATCGGCGAAGATACGAAGATTGGCGAGCTTTTTTAATACTTTATCGGCGATGGAGCGATCGTCGGAGCCGCAGACTCCGAGAAAAACGAGCAGGCCGCCGTCGGTCTTTCCTTTCAGTTCACCGTCTACCCGGACAATGGCCGAGGAGACACGCTGGATCAATGCTTTCATACAGGCTCCGTTCACCGGCGAAGCTTGCCCGCCGGACAAAACTTTGAATACATTATATATCAATCCGGTTAAAAAAGAGAGTTTTTTTTCAAAGACTGCGCTTTTGATTAATAAGCCCTGATAATATGCGTACGACTCCGCACAGCTCGGACGTTTACGGTGCATAATCGTATTAACGGGATTTTCTTTCGATTAATAACCTGACAGGGCTCATTTTGTTTTTCGTGTCATAAAAACTGTGATATACTATTGCTATTATGTTTTTGAGAGGCTTATGAAATGAGTGAAAAAAACAATACGATCATCAAGGATCTGACTACCGGCAGCGTTTCAAAGCAGCTCCTCACCTTTGCCGCACCTCTGATGGTGTCCGGCGTCCTGCAGACCGCCTATAACATGGTGGATATGCTGGTCATCGGTCATTTCGACGGCACGAACGGTCTGGCGGCTGTCTCCATCGGCGGAGAGGTGCTGCATTTTCTGATGTTCATCGCTCTCGGTATCTCGAACGCGGGCCAGATCATCATTTCACAGTATCTCGGTGCCGGTCTGAAGG
>JAZRWL010000102.1:0-5041 GCA_045599685.1 Lachnospiraceae bacterium | reverse complement strand
ACAGATCGGTCTCCGAGGTCACATCGAATTTCGGCATGAAAAGCTTTATTACGACATCCTTGCGGTTTTCACGTACACCGCCCAGAATGAACTCCATCGCCTCATCATCGGCCAGAAGCTCGTCCACGGTCACGCCCTCGTCGGGCAGGAGCAGCCACATCACATCTCCGCAGTTTCCGAGCGGAAGACCGACTGCGCCGAACTTATCCCCCCAGTAATACGCTCCTGTATTCGAAGAATTCATATATTCGACCGTGACATCCCCTGCCGCGCCGTGGAAGATATCCGTGGTATTATTGCCGGAATAAAAGCCGTCGGCCCATTTCGCACGGTAATAGATCGTGGTCGCGAGAGCGAGCACCGTCTCGGGATCAAAGCCGAGCTCGCTCACCTGCTCTGAAAGCAGCCCGCCTGTCTGAGCGTTCAGCCAGTCCTGCAGCAGTTTATCGAATTCTGCCGAGCCCATTTCTCCGGAATATGACGAGGCGTAGTATTGTTCAGCCAGCGTCTTCAGTACGGCTTCCTTGAAGCTCACATCCTCGTTAAGCCAAAGCGAAGAGGCGAGCACCGTCTCCGTCGCGCCGTCATTGCTGTAATGCGCCCTCCAAAGCCCTCCGGCCTGTGCGCGTAGAGTCTCGATGTCGCTCAATCCCAGTGTATCCAGTATCTGCGCCCTGCTCTCGCCGTCTGTGAGCTCAGCGAGCATCGCCAGAGCCATATAGACATTGAGCGGCGAATAGGCCTTGTTCTCATCGCTCCCGGCGACGAACTGCCTGATACTGTCCTTGAAAAACGGTGTCAGCGCCCCTGTTCCGGCGATCTCCACCCGTCGTCCGTTTGCCGACTCGAGCCAGACCGAATACGCCTGATTATAGGCCTCATAGTCTATTTCGCCTTTTTCGTCCGTGAACATTTCCTCCGTAGGAAAAGGCGCGGCATCTGGATACTCCGGCTCGGCCACCAGAAAGCCCGCCTTTATCTCATTCGCCTTTGATTCGGCCTTCGCCGCGTTCACTTCCGTACCGCCGCAGGCAGTCATGCCCGCCGCCATCGTAAGCGCCGTGAGCGCCGCCCAGAATCTTTTCCAGCCCGAATATCCTTTACTTTCCTTCATGTCAGTCCTCCCGTTTCAAAACTCTTCGGAGAAGAACCCTCCTGCATATAATATAGCTTTTTATGCGAAAATACTACATACCGCCGTAAGCTTTCCTTCTGTCTGCGTCACGGTACCGTGCAAAATATCCTTTTCTGTGCTATAATATCGTAAATACCGGTCATAAGACCCGTGACCATGAAAAGGAGAAAATCATGCAGATCCCCTACGGACATTCATATATGCCGCTTAATCTTTCCGATGACCGGTTCACTACCGTCGAATCCGATATCCATTCACTGCAGCGCACCGTGAGCGAGGACGAGCTCGTCCTGAAAGCAATGGCCTCACCGTACGGAGGAGTCACCCTGCGTGAAATGGCATGCGGCAAAAAGACCGCAGTCCTCATCATAAGCGACCATACCCGTCCCGTTCCCAGCCGCTGCATCCTGCCGCACATGCTCGCCGAGCTGCGCGAGGGACAGCCCGATATCGACATCACACTGCTGGTGGCTACAGGCTGCCACCGCCTCACCCGTCCCGAAGAGATCAGGAAAAAGGTCGGTGACGAGATCTTCAATAACGAAAAGATCCTCGTCCACGACTGTGATCAAGGCAATGTCCCGATCGGCACGCTCCCCAGCGGAGCTGAGCTCGTCATCGACCGCCACGCAGTGGACTGTGATCTGCTGATCGCGGAGGGCTTCATTGAGCCGCATTTCTTCGCGGGTTTCTCCGGCGGCAGAAAGAGCATCCTCCCCGGTGTCTGCGACAGAAAGACCGTGCTCGGCAATCACTGCTCGGCCTTCATCGCCGATCCTCACGCCTATACCGGCATCCTCGACGGAAACCCCATCCACCGCGACATGACCGCCGCGGTACACATGGCAAAGCTGCAATATATCGTCAATGTGATAATCAATGAAAAAAAGGAGACTGTCGCTGCCTTCGCCGGTGAGCCCGTAGAGGCGCACAGAGCCGGCTGCGAGCTGCTCTCGAAATACTGCATGGCAAACGCAGGCGATGGAGGCGATATCGTGATCACCTCAAACGGAGGCGCTCCCCTCGATCAGAACGTATATCAGGCCGTGAAGGGACTGACCGCAGCCGAGGGAGCGGCGCGTCCCGGCGCGACGCTCATCATCTGTGCCGAATGCGCTGACGGACTGGGCGGAGATGATTTTTACGAGGCCCTGAAGGCAGCCTCCTCACCCGCTGAGCTCATGGAAAAGGTAATGAATACCCCTATGGACGAAACACCGCCCGACCAGTGGCAGTATCAGATACTGCTCCGCGTCCTCCTCAAGCACCGCGTGATCTTCGTCACCCGTCCGGAGCTGAAAACCCAGATCGAAGAAATGATGATGGAATAGGCGCCCGACGCTGATACCGCGCTCGAAATGGCGATGAAGGATCACACCGATCCGCGCATCGTCGTGATCCCGGACGGTGTATCCTGCGCCGTTACTATGGATAACGCACACTGACGGAGATATAAAAAAGGGCTGTCGCATCAGCATATTTCTTATGCCGGGTGACAGCCCTTTTTATGGCCAAACGACCATACAAAAGCCCGTTTCAGTTCACTCAGAACGAATTGTGGAACCGCTCCTCATCTACATAATCGAGCAGTATATTCAGGTCAAAGGGGCAGTCCTTCGCCGCGTCACCGTAGGCTCTTATCGAGAGTCTCTCACCCGTGGAATAATCTGCATACAGTGAAAAGGTCGGCACATCGGCTTCGTTTTCCCTGTGATACCCGTTCAGGTCAAGAATACCGTTTTCTTTTAAGAGCTGCGCGAGCCCGTCGGCATATTCCTTTGATACCGTATCCGTGGCCTGCGCGATGATATATGACGAGCCCATGATACTGAAGCTCATCTCATATTCTCCGTCAACGAGCCGGAGCTCCCAGTCATAGCGTCCGTCTTCCCAGCGCTCATCCAGACCGTAGTTCATGCCGCCCCCATTTGAAAAGCAGAGTGAAAAATACTCCAGCTCTACGCCCTCTATCGCGGGCAGGGACTCCGACATATCCTTGATTTCAAGGGCCTTTGCCTTTTCCTCCTCACGTACGTACCGGCGCTCCGGCAGATCCGCGTCCATCACCTGAACGAAACCGAGCAGACTGCCGTCAGAACAGACCTCGAGACTCGATATCATCCCGAAGCCGCTGCCGTACTCATCAGAATCCGCGTTTTCCAGACAGACCATGCCTTCACCTTTTCTGATACGGAACGTGTATTCCTCTTCATATCCGTAATCGTTGAAGGTGATCCTGTCGCCGTCGATATCAAGATGATTTTCACTGTTTATATCGACCCATCTTCCCTGATAAGGCTTCAGCTCGGCACTGGTACCGCAGCCGGAAAAGACGAGCAGGGATATAATGAGTCCGCACAGAACAACGAGCCTTTTCATATCATTCCGCACTGTAGCGCTTCGCCATGAGGCAGAGACGGTCTACGGCCTTTACGGCGAGCTCGCGGTACTGCGAGAAATTCAGCCTTACGAAGCCCGTGAACTGCTTTCCGAACTCAGTACCGGGCGTGACCGTGACATTTGCCTGGATGCGGCAGAGCTTTACGAACTGGCTGATGCTCACCGACAGCGGCGGGAGCTTCAGGAAAAGATAGCTGCCGCCCTCGGTCATTCTCGCCCAGAGTCCATGTCCTTTTATCACCTGCAGCAGCTCGTCGCGGATCTGCCTGTGATCGTTCACGCGGGCCTCGAGCCAGCCCTCCGGCTCGGAAAACCAGATCTTAAATACCGCCTGGCAATAGCCCGGGCAGCGCAGAGACACTATCGCCTGCAGCTTTTCCATGCGGGCGATGATATCGGGCGAGCCGTAAGCTACACCCAGTCTGTAGCCGCTCAGCGACTCGGTCTTCGACGGTCCTATTATCGTCACCATCTGATCGGGGCGTTCCTCCTGCGCGTAAAGATGAGTATATACGAGGTCCTTCTCGAAGATCTGACGGCTGTAAAGCTCATCTGCTATCACTGATACGCCGTATTTCTTCGCAAGCCTGCCTATTGCCGCGACCTCTTCGGGGGAATAGAGCACGCCTGTGGGATTATTGGGATTCGAGAAGAGGAATACCTTCACACCATCAGCGAAGGCCTGCTCGAGAGCCTCGATATCCAGCCCCGAATAATGCTCGGTCTCCTGCCATCTGATCGGGATCGGGACGAGCTCGCCGTCGAAAAATTCCGTCAGCTTTCTGTTCGCAAAATAATCCGGCTCTACTATCGCCACCTTGTCTCCGCTGCCGATCATCGAGCCCATTGCGAGGAAAAGCGCGCCCTGCGTACCGGGCGTCAGGATCAGCTGTGTACCGGCGTCGATATGCCTGCCGCAAAAATCGGAAAGCTTTTCCGCCAGATATTCCCTGATATCCGCCTTGCCTCTGTATTCGGTATAAGCCTGATGCGTTCCGAATTCGTGATATCCCTGCAAAAATGCCTCGAGCGCACCCGGGATAGGCTTATGCGCGTCCACATCGCCGTGTGAAAAATCCACAGGCTCACCCTCGATAGCTTTTCCGATCAGCGGAAGCTCCTCCGCCTTCTGCGCGACCTCCTGACCGGGAGCGTTTTCGACCCCGATCTTACTGAATTTTTCCGCTACACTGCTCATTTCGGACCTCCTTCCGATACCGTGCCGCATTTTGCGGCATATCACTTTGTTTTATATGATGCTGAAGCAAAAAACGATAATACACATTCCCTCAGGAGCCTGATCTCCGGAACGGACCTGAATCCACCCGCGTCCCGGATCCTTACTGCCCTATTATCATTACATAGATCTGGCAGGGATTCTTCTCGCCCCACAGGGTCGGGAAGACCTCGAATTCTCTGAAACCCACCGCTCTGTAAAACATATTCGTCCTGTCGTATTCCGGATATCTTCCCATCTGTACGGTCTTGACCTGCAGAAAAGTGTAT
>JAZRWL010000101.1:0-7609 GCA_045599685.1 Lachnospiraceae bacterium | reverse complement strand
AGCCTTCGTGCGCTCGAAAAGCACGAGAGGCATCGACAGGAGCGTCGCCATCTCGAAGAAGAAGTACATCGCGATCAGGTTCGCCGAGAGCGCCATGCCGATGAGCGCACTGAGCGAGGTCAGGTAAAAGAGATAAAAGGTATTTTCGCTGAACGAACCTTCCTTTTCCTCATGATCGAGATACTTCAGCGCAAAAATGCCCGCCAGAAGATACCCGATCGTCGATACGAGGAGGAAAAGCTTCGAAACGCTGTCGAGGCGAAGCTTCACCGCGAGGATATCCGTCATTCGGATGAGCGTTCCCGATGCGCCGTCTTGAGTGCATAGCCAGACTGTCAGAAGCGCTGTCACGCCGAGGCTCGCCGCGACGTATACATTGCGGCTTTTGCGGTTTTGGACGCCGAGGAGCGGCAGCAGGATACCGGCCAGCAGAGGGAAAAGTATGCAAGAGACCATTAATACCATTTCTTTTCTCCTTTATCAGAATATGCTCAGGCTGCGGGTCAGAAGCTCGATGAAGGGCATCGAGATGACTCCGAGAGCCAGGTTCAACAAAACGAAAATGACGGCTGAGACGCAGAAGGACTTTTCGGCGCGCGCTTTCATCCTGATCCTGTAATGCCTGCGCGGCGTGCTGTATATGCGCAGCACCGTACGGGCATAGTAGAGAGTGTTCAGCACCGTGCTGACCGCCAACACGAGCAGGGCCGGGATCATCTTCGCGAGCGGGCTGCTGAAAGCGGCCTCGGCGAAGAGATACTTCGAGATAAAGCCCATGGTAAAGGGGACGCCTATCATACTGAAGGCCTCGAAGGTAAAAGCGAGTCCCGCGAGAGGATTCGTGTGGGCGATACCGGTGAGATTGCGGAATTTCTTCGCGCCGCGCGCTGCGTCCGAAAGCTGCGCCGAGGCAAGGAAGACCGCGGGCTTCGTCAGAGCGTGAGCGAGGATGTGATATATCGCCGCGGTTATGCCCGCAGTGGGTGACAGTCCTATTCCTATATAAATATATCCTATCTGCGCCGCCGACGAGTAGGCAACCATGCGGAAGAGATTGTTTTCATTGATGGCCTGTATCGAGCCCATGATTATACCGCAGCAGCCGAGTACGAAAAGTACATTGTTTATGCCGCAGGTGTAAAAGATCTCGGTACCGAACACATTGAAGATGATCTTTATCAGGAAGAAGATATATCCCTTTGACACGATGCCGGACAGTATTCCGGAGGATGCGGGGATCGCTGCGCCATAGGTATCAGCCATCCAGATGTGGAAGGGGAAGAGCCCGCTCTTTATCGAGATACCGGTGCAGATCAGGCACATCGAGGCGAGAAGCGCCACGCGGTATTCACCGATAGCCCAGATGACGGAGACCGAGGCTTTCAGGTCGGGAAAGAGCAGGTGGCCGGTGATGGAGTACAGGAAGATTACTCCGAACAGAAAGAGACCGGAGCCTATCAGGCTGAAGATCATGTATCTTACCGACGCGAGAATCGAGCGCCCGTTCTGGCGGATCATAAGAATGCCGCAGGAGGCGAGGGTACAGATCTCGATGAAGACATATCCGGTAAAAATATCGTTCGTATAGACCAGCACGAGGAAGGCGGCCTGAAGCAGGCAGACCAGCACATGGAAAAACTTTTCCTTGCCGGGATCGATACGACCGATGATACTCTTGCGGTCGCCGAGGATGCAGAGGAAGAGTATCAGCGAAAAGGCCGAGGAAACAATGGCCTCCGTCAGTCCGAGACGCAGCTCGTTGCCCCAGGGATGAGGATAATGTCCCATCATATATGAGATATTGTCCCCGACCTCGGCAAGATATACCAGTAGCGTCATATTGGCGGCGAAGACGAGCCCCGTGAGGCAGAGAGAGACCACTCTGGCTGCCTTGTCCTTCAGGACAGATGAGACGACGGAGCAGATCAGGGAAAGCACTATGGAAAAGAGAATGAAATTGACTGAAAAACTCATGCTTCACGCTCCTGTTCCCTGTGGATCTCCTGATATATATCGTCGAGATTCAGCGTATGGTATCTGCGGTACAGTCTTATGGTCAGCGCCAGCATTACTCCTGTGACCGACACGGAGACCACGATGCCGGTGAGCACGAGGCCTGCCGGCAGAGGATTGACATAGGTATCGGGCGAGGCACTGCCGTTCGTGACGATGGGGGCGATGCGGTTCTCGACATAGCCCATGGAGGTCAGGAACAGATATGACGCCGTGTCCATGATGTTCAGGCCGATGACCTTTTTTAAGAGGTTGCGGTGCAGGAGCAGTGTTACGAAGCCCACCGCAAAGAGGATGATGGCCGCGACCTGTATCTTGTTTTCCCATATTAGCTCGAGCATTTACGGCCTCCCCTGTGTGAAAATGGCATAAAAGCCGTACATGGTGCAGGCGACCACGAGGCCGACGGCACAGTTCAGCGGAAGGATGAGTCCCGCGGAGAATATCGCCCCGGGCGTTCCCGTCGTAAAGATGGTCTCATATCCGTTCGCGCCGCAGAAGAAGGAATAACACTTCGAAAGGCTGTAAAAGAGCAGTGCGCAGAGCACTACGCGGCGGTAGACCTTCATATTGATGACGGGACTTACTGCCTCGGGACCGTAGGCCAGACTGAAAAGGATGAAGGCCGAGCCGATGATGGTGCCGCCGGAGAAGCCGCCTCCCGGCCCCAGATGTCCGTTCAGAATGACATAGAGGCCAAACATCACGAGCAGCGGTATCAGGACTTTTGCAGTCTTTTTCAGCACGAGATCGTTGCGCATGATGAGGCTGTCGCGCCTTTTCTCCTTTTCGGGGTGGGACTGCAGCAGCAGGATGAAAACGACGACGGACGCGGTGAAGAGCACGTGCGACTCACCCAGCGTATCGAAGGCGCGGTAGTCAAGGATGACACCCGCGACGAGATTGACGGCGCCGGTCTCGGCGAGACCCTTTCTGATATAACGGGTCGTGCTGCTGAAGACCGGGCTGTCGGGGCTGCCGAAGTCAGGTATGTCGGATATCGCCACCATGAGGAAGCCGGTGATGACCACGGCGAGAATGACGGCGATCACGGGGAAAAGTGAACGGAAAATGTTCATTTCCCTGTTATAGACCTTGGTTATGGGCTGTTCGGCCCAGGTGCTGTCGGCACCGTTTTGCAGTTTCTCCTCGGGATGAAGCTCGCCGATCGTCCGTTCGGTGAGATCGAAGCTTCCCTCGTCCCATTCGCGGAGAAGCTCCTTAAAGCTCTGTTTCTTCATCTTCTTGTGCCTTCTTTTTCAGATCGCGCAGCTTTTTGAGCGTGATAAACATGAGGATGCTGGAGATCCCGGCTCCGACCGCAGCCTCGGTGATCGCGAGATCGGGCGCCTCGAGGAGTCCCCATACGATGGCCATTATCGTGCTGTACGCCATAAAGATGATCAGCGAGACCATGAGATTTTTCGTCAGGCAGGTGGCGACTCCGCAGCCGACCAGAAGCAGGAGCAGTATTACACTGAGAAAATCCATTAGCTCTCCTTCCTACCGTTATTACCGGTATTATCCTGAGGCGTGACCTCCTGCTCCCTGCTGAGAGTATCGGAGTCTGCCTCTCTGGTGTCCATGAAATCTACGGCCTCGGTGTCCGTGCGGATCTCCAGTCTGCCTACCATATGAGAGGCGATGGGGCTGCCTATCCACAGGAGGATGAGGACGAGAACGAGCTTTGGTATATATTCCATGCTGCCGCTTATGACAGCCAGACCGCAGAGTATGAAGAATACCCCGGCGGCGTCGATTATGGCGGCGGAATGCATACGGTTCATGACATATTTGAATTTGAATACGCCGATGACCCCGAGGATGACGGAGGCGGCTCCGGCGGTGAAGAGGATGGCAGCGATTATGAAACGGACAGTCTCACTCATTTTCGGCCTCCTCATTCTGCTTTTCGCTGATCTTTACCTTTGCGAGCACTACACCGGCGAGGAAGCTTATCAGGCAGTATACGAGACATACGTCGAGCAGCCAGGGCTCCTTCAGAAAGACCGCGAGGATCGCGATGCAGAGCGTAGACATAGTGCCGATCATATTGATGCCCATGATGCGGTCGGCCTTTCGCGGACCGATGATGGTGCGGATCATTCCGGCGGCGATGCCGAGCACGAGTACGGCGAATATTACTATGAGCAGGATATCAAAGCCTTCCATGGTCATGCCTCCAGTTTTCTTATCCAGCGAAGGAATACGCCCTCGTCAGAGACATCGAGCGCACCGCGGCTCAGACAGTGTACGGTAAAGGTGTCATCGTGTACGTCCACCGAGATGGTGCCGGGCGTGAGGGTGATGGAATTCGCGAGGATAAAGCGCCCCATCCCGGTCTTCAGCTTCGGATTGAAGGTGATGAGCACGGGATCCACGGTTTTTTTCGTGCGGAATATATATCCGATCATGGCGGCGCTGGCCTTCATGATCTCACGCAGCAGGACGAAGACATAGAGAATGAAGACGGGAGCCTTTTTCAGGAAGAGCTTTTCGCGTGCCGGAGTGTATCCGAAGCAGGCCTTCATGAGAAGAGCGATAAGGACGGTAAGGACCAGTCCCACGAGACATATCTCGAGAGTGATCTTACCGTTCAGAACGATCCAGAATATATACAGAAACAGATACATATAAGCCTCCGTATCGTACGACGAAAATCTTCTATATTATAATACAAAATGGCGGCGGTGCAAGGCTTTTTTCCCTGTATTGCGCCATCCGGGCCATTTCGCGCTATGGACGGAAGGCCGGTGTGATGCTATAATCATCTCATCCGAATGAAAAGAGGTGTATTCAAGGATGGAGGATCTGTACAGGCTTTCAAAGGATGTTGAGCAGTATGTGATCGATCTCAGAAATGATTTTCATATGCACCCGGAGGTCTCCGGAAAGGAAGTCCGCACGATGGAGGTCATAAGGCGTGAGCTCGACGTGCTTGGTATCCCGCACACTGATGTGCCGGGAGGCGGTGTCGTCGGCTGTATCGACACGGGAAGAGCGGGAAAATCACTCGCGATACGTGCGGATATAGACGCTCTGCCCATGCAGGAGACCGGGGACGCGAGACCTCACAAAAGTCAGGTCCCGGGCGTCATGCATTCCTGCGGGCATGACGGGCATACGGCGATGCTGCTCGGTACGGCAAAGGTATTAAAGCAGATCGAGCCGGAGCTGTCGGGCAGGATATATCTCTGCTTCCAGCAGGCTGAGGAGATCGGCGGCGGAGCGGCAGAGATCGTGGCCTATCTGAAAAGCCTGGGCGGCGTGGACTGCTGCATCGGCACTCATCTGGACGGAAACAGTGACAGGGACGTGATCAATCTTCCCGACGGGCCTCTCATGGCAGGCTGCATCACCTTTACCATCGAGGTGAAGGGCGTGGGCGGACATGGCTCCAGACCTGACAAATGCGTGGACCCTATCAAGCCCGCCTGTGATATTCTCATGAAGGTGGCCGGTATCCCGGCTCAGTATCACAATCCCTTCGATACGATAGTGATCAGTCCCTGCCAGATCCACGGCGGGACGGCGAACAATATAGTGCCCGAGGTTTGCACCGTCGGCGGCAACGCGAGATTTTTCCGTTACGGCGATGACAGGCTCATCATGGAGCGCATCAGGCTCATTGCGGAAAATACTGCTGCTGCCTACGGCACAGTCTGCGAGG
The DNA here is from genome assembly GCA_045599685.1 of Lachnospiraceae bacterium. Taxonomy (GTDB): domain Bacteria; phylum Bacillota; class Clostridia; order Lachnospirales; family Lachnospiraceae; genus UBA3774. The sequence continues at coordinate 1,926 of JAZRWL010000101.1, read as the reverse complement.
TGAGCGAGGGAGCCGGAGCTCCGCTGCCGGTCATCAATGACCCTGCCATGGCGGCGCTCGGAAGAGAGATCGCCAAAGAGGTGGGCTTTACCTTTGCTCCGCCGCACGATCCGACCTGCGGCTCGGACAATTACGCGGAGTATCTGGCGGCCTTCCCCGGCTTTTACTTCGATTCCGGCGCGAACTGCAAGGATCCGGGCGCCGTCGGCAATCATCACAATCCCCGCTTCGATCTGGATACAGGGGCTTTCCGCAGAGTAGTAGAGTTTTTCGCGGCATACGCGCGCAGATTTCTTAATATGTGATCGGTCAGAAGCACCGGGAAAGGACATGAAAGCATGATATATCAGAAGCTTGGCAAGACGGACATTACTGTGTCGAAGGTAGCCTTCGGCGCATGGGGCATCGGCGGAGGCTGTGTATGGTCGGATCTGAATCCGGGTGTACAGGAGGTAAAGGAGCTTCTTGCTGCGGCGCGTGACCTCGGGATCAATTATATCGACACTGCGCCCGTGTACGGCACGGGTGTCAGCGAAGAGCTGCTGGGTCAGGCGATGGCCGACGGTTTCAGAAACGATTTTATCCTCCAGACGAAGTGCTCGCTGAACTGGAGACAGGAGGGCGGCAATTTCCATTATGAGCGCGACGGATATACCGTGAATAACGATACCAGTGCAAAGGCCGTGAAAAAGGATGTAGAGGATTCGCTGAAGCGTCTGCGCACGGACTGCATCGATTCGATAGTGGTGCATTATGTATGCAAGAGCTGGCCCGCGGAGGAGACGATGGGTGCTCTGCAGGATCTGGTAAAGGAAGGAAAGATCAGGACAGTCGGACTTTCGAACTCAAAGCCCGCCGATCTCGACGCTTATTCCGGATCCGGCACCGTGGCGCTCGTACAGGAGCAGTACAGCCTGCTCGCGCCGTATCACGGACAGGAATATTTCCCTACGGTGAAGAAGCACGGCAGCATCTTCCAGGTCTACGGCGCGCTGGAGGAGGGTTATCTTACGGATCCAGCGTTCATCGACAGAGAGTTCCCGAAGACCGATGTCAGAGGAAAGCTTCCCTGGATGAATGAGCCGCTGAAGTCGAATATCCGCAGACTTTTTGACGTAATGAAGCCTCTGACCGAAAAGTACGGCTGCACATATTCGAATCTCGTACAGGCGTGGACGCTCGCGCAGTACAACGATCTGAACCTGCTCACGGGCTTCCGTCATATCGCGACCATGGAGAACACCTGCAGATCGTTAGAGCTCAGGCTCGAAAAGGCGGATCTGAACCTCATTTCCGAGACAGCAGTACCCGCGCAGGTAAAGGAACTGGATAAATAAGACATAAATAATAAAAGGCCGGGAGCTGAACAACGCCCGTACAGGGAGGAAGGAAGAAAATTATGCCGTATGTAGCAATCAAATGTTATCCCAAGGATGAGGCCGCCAGAAACAAGGCCGTAGAACGTATCAATCAGGTCCTGATGGAGGAATTCGGCGTGCCGGAAAAGGCCGTCACCATTTCCTATGAAGAGATCAGCAGGGAGGACTGGCCGACAGCCATGGCTGACGAACTTTCCAGAATGGAAGACAAGATGATGATCAAGTCGGGAGAAAAGCGCTTCTGATACGGGAGGATGAAATGAAATTTTCCGAAGATATGCTCCAAAAGGTATATGAGCTTTTGGAGAGCAAAAAACAAGAACAGCTCAATACCCTGATAAAGGTGGCATCACAGCCCAGCATAGGCGCTCAGGATATCGGCGTAGAGGATTGCTGCGAGCTTTTGATTTCGCTCTTAAAGGAGATCGGCTTTGAGGCGAGGACGCTGGAATCGCCCACGAAGCCCGCGATATTCGCGACTATCCCGGCGAAGGATCCCGATGCGCCCACGATACTGTTTTACGGACATTATGACGTGCAGCCGCCG
>JAZRWL010000100.1:0-2962 GCA_045599685.1 Lachnospiraceae bacterium | reverse complement strand
GACATGGCTACGATCCGACTTTCCCCTTGTTTTTTATCGGAAAAGCGCGCATCGGAATGAAAAGGATGTGCCCGGCGGGATCGGTGAAGAAGATCTGGTGCTTCTGGTACTCCCCTATATCCGCACGGCCCGCGAAGGCGTTTTGCGTCTCGGCGCACTTTTAGAGAAATACGGTACCTACGAATCCAATGGCATCGGTTTCAGCGACGCGAATGAGGTCTGGTGGCTCGAAACGATCGGCGGTCATCACTGGATCGCAAGGCGCGTACCGGATGATGCCTATGTCGTAATGCCGAACTGGTTCGGTATCGACGATTTTGATCTGGACGATGCCTTCGGTGAGCAGGCTGAGCATATGTGTTCAAAGGATCTGCGCGAATTCATCGCCGACAATCATCTCGACCTCACCATAGAGGGCGGCTTCAACGCCCGTCTTGCCTTCGGCAGCCACTCTGACGCGGATCACACCTACAATACCCCCCGCGCCTGGTTCATCCAGCGTTACCTGAATCCCCGCTCCTTCTCATGGGACGGTCCGGACGCGGATTTCAGGCCCGACGATGACGATATCCCGTGGTGCAACATCCCCGAGCGGAAGATCACCGTGGAGGACGTAAAATATGCGCTCAGCTCCTATTATCAGGGCACACCCTACGATCCCTACGGCAGAGAGGATTCCTACAAAAAGGGAATGTTCCGTCCCATCGGTATCAACCGAAACAATTTCTTAAGCGTGGTACAGCTCCGCCCCTATGCTCCCACCGAAATAATGGCTGTAGAATGGCTCGCGCTCGGCTCAAACGCCTTCAACGCCCTCGTGCCCTTCTATGCCAATATCAATGATACTCCCGAATATCTCGCGAACTGCGAAGCCCGTATCACCACCGATAATTTTTACTGGGCAAACCGCATCATCGCAGCGCTTTCCGACGCCCACTTCCGCGCATGCGCAAACATAATCGAGCGTTATCAGCTTTCCGTCCAGTCAAAGGGACATGCCTTCATCACTTCCTTTGACAAGGCCTGGAAGGATCACGACGGCGATGCCGAGGTATTCTGCGAGGCCGCCAATGACAAGATCGCGAAAATGTTGAAGGATGAGACCGATCAGGTGCTCGCCGACGTGCTTTATGCCGCAAGCATGGGCATGAGCAATGCTTTCGCAAGGTCGGATGCCTGATTTGGATCCGCAGACAAGGCTGTTATTGATCTTTTGAGAGCAGCACAGTCCGTCGCCATACAGAAAATGAAAGGGCAGGTCGTACGCGACCTGCTCTTTTTCTGCTGCCACAAACCTTTATCTATTAAAAAGAGGCGAAGGATATTTTCCTTCTGCCGTAAGATCGGCAAGCTTCTTCGTGACAGTCTCCTTATCCTCCCGATAAGTGATCCCGAACCACCTGTCACCGCTCGTTTTCACATCGACGGTGATCCGATCCTTCGCCAGAAGTCCGTCTACTATCACCGGCAGGAGATACTCGCTCTTTATATCACCCGGCTCAACGCTTCGCAAAAAATCCGCGAAACCGGTCTCCAGAAAGCTGATAAATGAAGCATCAAAGCCCCAGAAATTCATCGACACCGGCACATCCTGTGCGAGCTCGACCGTCTCGCCTTCGAAGGTGCCTCTTACGACCCCGTCCTCTCCGCGGCGGATTTCCTTTGTCTCATGCACGCCCGTCAGCCCGCCTTCTCCATTCACGACACAGACGCCGCGTGTTACGGTACCGTTGTCGCTCAGTGTATTTCCAAGAATGAAGGAGACCATGGAACACCGATCCGGGCCTATCTCATTCTTCAGATAAGCATACATGAGCGTGAAGGCCTCGCTGCCGTAATAATCATCCGCATTGATCACTGCGAAAGGAGAATCGATGAGCCCCCTGCAGGAAAGCACCGCATGTCCCGTCCCCCAGGGCTTCGTGCGAAGTTCCGGCCGCATAAAACCCTCCGGCAGGTCATCGGGGTCCTGAAACGCGTACTCCACATCGATGAGTCCGCTCAGCCTGTCACCGATGATTTCCCTGAAATCGGTCTCTATCTCACGTCTTATGATGAATATCACCTTTTTGAAGCCGGCTTTTATCGCGTCGAATACCGAATAATCGAGAATGATCTCGCCGCACGGGCCCACCCCCGCGAGCTGTTTTACTCCCGCACCGTATCTGCTGCCGATCCCGGCTGCAAGCACAACGAGCACGGGTTCTTTTTTATCGGCGATACCGTTCATCAGTGACAGCCGTGCTCCACGCAAAGATGATGCATCTCGGGATCAGTGGGATCCCAGGTATGCCAGGAGGGAAGCTTCACGGCCTTTTGCTTGCCGAATGGGCCGGCTTCGTCACTCTCGTAAATGTCGAGATAGAGAATGCTCGATTTATGATCATAGATCCACTTTGACTCGCATGCCTCAAGTCTGATACAGCCGTGAGAGCAGACCGTTCCCAGCTGATTGTAGGCATATACGCTGAGATTGTCGGGATCGTTATAGGAATTGTAATAGACTGAGTGGAAAAGCATTCCCGAATTGTATCTCGTGCACCACTGCCCCCAGACAGGTCCCATGAGTTCATGCCATCTGTAGCTTTCCTGGAGGTAGCATCTCTTGAGCGGCGTTGCTTCTCCGGGTGAGCATACAAATGATTTTACCGGAGTATCATATTTTCCTCCGTTGTTGGCGTATACTGTCACGGTACACTTCGATTTGTTGACCTTTAATATATAGGGGCCGCTCACAAGACCTTCGACATTGGTGCGGACCGTGTACCCGTCATTTTCGATATAATATCTGTAACCGTTGTAATAGGTCCAGCCCTTGCCGGTAAGAGCCTTGCCGTCATTCTTTATAATCACATAATGGCCGCTGTAAGTCCCGGTCTTCGTGATCTTCGTACCCTCGCCATTTTTCATCAGATAAAGAGCTCCGGCGGCATCAGTATTGAAGCCGTTGTAGACCTTGTCC
>JAZRWL010000099.1:0-4717 GCA_045599685.1 Lachnospiraceae bacterium | reverse complement strand
TGACCTTTGTAGCACTCGGGACTTCGCTGCCGGAGCTCACCACGGCGATCGTTTCGCTCATGAAGGGCCACGGCTCGCTTTCTCTCGGCAATATCATCGGTGCCAATCTCTTCAATCTCGTGCTCGTGAACGGTTTTTCCGTGACGCTGGCCCCCTATGATCTGCCGGTGGAAAAGACGCTTTTCGGCAAAAACGCTTCTCTCGTGCTGGATCTGCCGCTGATGTTCCTGGTCATGGCGATCCTCATCTTCCCGGCACTTATCAAAGAAAAGCTCTCCAGATGGCAGGGAATCGTATTACTTACTATCTATGCGGGTTTTTGTGTGATACAATTCGCAGTATAACATAAAAGAAGGTGGGCTAATGGAAAGAGCGGAACTGAAGGACAGAATATATCATGTTCATACCTATCGCTGCGGACATGCAGAGGATATAGCGGAGGAACTGTATGTAAAGCGCGCCATAGAGCTCGGTGCAAAGGAACTGAGTTTTTCTGACCATACTCCGATACCGGGCGATCTGTTCAATTATGAGATGAAAATGTCAGAGCTCCCCGGCTATGTAGAGGTGCTGAAAGGCCTGAGAGAAAAGTATGCCGGACAGATCGAGCTCCGCATCGGCCTCGAGGTCGAATACCTGCCTGCCTTTGACGATTTTTTCAGGAGCCTGAAGGAAGAGTACAGCCTGGATTTTCTTTTGCTCGGACAGCATGTATATGAGGCAGACGACGGGACCTTCAGTTTTTTCCATTCCGCAATCCGAAAGGATCATGAGGATGTGTCGGGGCTCGGGGGCGGTATCGTAAAGGGCATAGAGACCGGCCTTTTCGAAGCAGTCGCGCATCCCGACCGGATATTCAGGAGAGTGAAGGAATGGGACGCCGAGACAGAGGCTGTCAGCAGGCGCATCATTGCCGCCGCGATGAAGCAGGGCATCCCGCTTGAAAAGAATATGGAGTCGCGCAAGTACGACAATCTCTACTGGAAGGAATTCTGGGATCTCGTGCCTGAGGAATGTGAGATCATTTACGGTGTGGACGCGCATTCCCGCGCCGAAATGACAGAAAACTGGCATACGATCCACGGTATCATGGACGGCACCGTCAATGAATTCGAGTGATACGGTCGCCCGAAGAGATATAACAAAAACGGCAGGACTTTTCAGTTCTGCCGTTTTGATATTCTCATATACCGTTATTTTTTATTATTGGTCTTGGCCTTCTGCCCTTCCTCGGCCCTCTTCGCAGCCTTGTCCCTGAGTCCTGCGATCCAGCCTCTGATGCCCTTTTTCTTTTCGGGCTTCGGTACTACGCCGCCGCGTACGCTCTTGAGTGCTGAGATATAGATGCCGCTCACATCGACTTTTACTTCCTTTTTAAGAGGAAGGATATCGTATACGGTTTTGTCGGCAGAGAGCACTATGACTCTGGCTCCGACCTTTGCCTTGACTATGGGTATCTTGGTCCAGCGCAGATATTTCGGCGTGCTGTCGATTGCGACCTGAGGCAGTCCCGAGTCTTTTATCTTCATCATTTTCTTGTCTATGATGAGCATCGACATCGTCTGTTTCATATTTTCCATGGCGACCTGTGACGCGTCCTGCTTCTTCTGGAGCTTACGTCCGACAAAATAGAGCACGACCAGAATGGCAACTATCACCGCCAATACTATAAAAATGATCTTCCACGCCATAAATATTACCTCCGACTTTTTGGATGCCTCCCGGACGGCGGCATCAATCCGACAAATTATACAAAATTTTCGTTGCTGAGTCAATAAAAAGCGTTTGACATATTGATTCTGTTTTGATAATATGAAATTTGCTTTATTGTGGAGCAATGGGCTTAATGTACCCAAAAATACGGAAAGCCCGAAACCGCTCGCATAACGCGCCTACAAATATATCATTTATGGGGTGAAGCGTCTATGGAAAAAAACAGAATACGCCCGGTAAAATCCGGAAGCAGCATCCGGATGAGTTACTCACGGCAGAAGGAAGTTCTGAAAATGCCCGATCTTATCGAGATCCAGAAGGATTCGTACCAGTGGTTTCTTGATGAGGGACTGAGGCGGGTATTTGATGATATTTCGCCCATCCAGGATTTCAACGGCCAACTCGGCCTGGAATTCGTAGACTACAAGCTTTGCAGGGATGATGTGAAGTATTCCATCTCCGAATGCAAGGACCGTGATGCGACATACGAGGCGCCTCTGAAGGTAAAGGTACGTCTGATAAACGCTATTACTGATGAGATAAAGGAGCATGAGATCTTCATGGGAAATCTGCCCCTTATGACCGACACGGGCTCTTTCGTGATAAACGGAGCCGAGCGTGTCATCGTAAGCCAGCTTGTCAGATCACCCGGCATATATTTTGATATCACGAAGGACAAGCTCGGAAAGGAACTCTATTCCTCACAGGTCATCCCGAACAGGGGCGCATGGCTGGAATATGAAACCGATTCGAACGATATTTTCTATGTCCGCGTGGACCGTACGAGAAAGGTGCCCTTTACGGTACTTGTGCGTGCGCTCGGCCTGGGCAGCAACGAGGATATCATCGATACCTTCGGCGAGGATCTCCTCGTGCTCCAGTCTCTCGCAAAGGACCCCAGCACGAACTGCGACGAGGGCCTGCTCGAGCTGTACAAAAAGATCCGTCCCGGCGAGCCGCTTTTCGTCGACAATGCCCGCAGCCTGATCGAGGGCATGCTCTTTGACCCCAAGAGATACGATCTCGCAAAGGTCGGCAGATACAAGTTTAATAAGAAGCTTCATCTCAAGAGACGTATCTCGGGCCACACCCTGGCTGAGGATGTGGTGGATACCGAGACCGGCGAGGTGCTCGGCGAAGAGGGCCAGGTCGTCACGAGAGAGATGGCCACCGCGATACAGGACAGCGGTATCCCCTATGTATGGGTATATGACAGCTTCAATGAGACCGTGAAGGTAAAGGTCCTTTCCAACAAGATGGTCGACATGGCGAAGTATGTCGATTTCGATCCCGCCGAGGCAGGCGTCACAGAGAATGTCTGCTATGACGTGCTGATGAAGTTCATCGCGGAGAATGAGTCCACTGAGGAGCTCAAGGCCGCGATAAAGAAGAATATCAGCCTGCTGATCCCGAAGCATGTCACGAGAGAGGATATTTTCGCTTCGATCAATTACCTCATCCATCTTACTCACGGCATCGGCACGAAGGATGACATCGATCATCTGGGAAACCGCCGTATCCGTGCCGTTGGTGAGCTCCTGCAGAATCAGTTCCGCATCGGTCTCACCCGTCTCGAGAGGGTGGTGCATGAGCGTATGACCACACAGGACCAGGAGGATATCACTCCGCAGTCCCTGATCAATATCAAGCCCGTGACTGCTGCGGTCAAGGAGTTCTTCGGAAGCTCCCAGCTGTCTCAGTTTATGGATCAGAACAACCCCCTGTCGGAGCTCACTCACAAGAGACGTCTGTCGGCACTCGGCCCGGGCGGTCTGTCACGTGACCGCGCAGGCTTCGAGGTCCGCGATGTTCATTATACTCATTACGGCCGTATGTGCCCCATCGAGACTCCCGAAGGTCCGAACATCGGTCTGATAAACTCCCTTGCCACCTATGCGAGGATCAATGAGTACGGCTTCGTGGAGGCCCCTTACCGTATTGTGGACAAGAGCGGCGACGAGCCCGTAGTAACGAACGAGGTCGTATATCTGACTGCCGACGAGGAAGATGAATTCCGCGTGGCGCAGGCCAATACTCCTCTTGACGAGGACGGACATTTCCTGAATGTCAATGTCTCCGGACGTTACAAGGATAATATCATGCAGTTCCAGAAGACTGAGGCGGACCTCATGGACGTTTCGCCGAAGATGGTCTTCTCGGTAGCTACTTCGATGATCCCCTTCCTTGAAAACGATGACGCGAACCGTGCTCTGATGGGCTCGAACATGCAGCGCCAGGCTGTTCCGCTCATGATCACCGAGACGCCCATCGTTGGTACCGGTATGGAGGCGAAGGCCGCCGTTGACTCCGGTGTCTGCGTACAGGCTCTGCACGCCGGTGTGGTTGAAAAGGTGTCGGCGGATCATATCACGATCAAGACCTCGAGCGGAAACCGCGACGAGTATTCCCTGATGAAGTTCCAGCGCTCGAACCAGAGCAACTGCTACAACCAGAGACCCATCGTGAACCACGGAGACAAGGTCTCGGCAGGTCAGGTCATAGCAGACGGCCCCGCCACCTGCGGCGGCGAGATCGGTCTCGGCAAGAACCCGCTGATCGGCTTCATGACCTGGGAAGGATACAATTACGAGGACGCCGTACTCATCAGTGAGAGACTGGTGCGCGACGATGTATATACTTCGATACATATCGAGGAATACGAGTCCGAGGCGAGAGATACCAAGCTCGGAGCGGAGGAGATCACAAGAGATATCCCCAATGTGGGTGAAGAGGCGCTCAAAGATCTGGATGAGGACGGTATCATCAGGATCGGCGCAGAGGTAGAGTCTACGGACATACTCGTGGGTAAGGTCACGCCTAAGGGAGAGACCGAACTGACATCAGAGGAGAGACTGCTCCGCGCGATCTTCGCTGAGAAGTCGAGAGAGGTAAGAGATACATCCCTTAAGGTTCCTCACGGGGAGACCGGTATAGTAGTGGATGTAAAAGTATTCACGAGAGAGAACGGCGACGAGCTTCCTCCCGGAGTGAATAAGCTGGTTCG
>JAZRWL010000098.1:0-3130 GCA_045599685.1 Lachnospiraceae bacterium | reverse complement strand
GATACGCGAAAACCTCGATAATTCCCTCATGCTGGTGACATGCATAAGTCCCGTCGTGGGTTATGAAAACGCAGCCCGGGCGTCGCTGCTCGCCTACAGGGAAAACCTGACGCTGAAAGAGGCGGTCATGAAGCTCGGCCTTTTGTCGGCGGAGGATTTTGACAGACTTGTGGATCCGGAGAAGATGGTATAATACAAACCGAGAAAACGAGTTTGTGGAACAAATGCGAAGACACTAAAAAACTCTTGAAAAAGAACTGCGCAAAATAGTATAATCATATAATAACAAAAGGGAGGCGGACGGCTGTGGAACGTTTCGGATTCATACATGAAAAGCTCGACATAAAAATACTTATCCTTTTCATCCTGCGCCGCCTTTCCGGCGAAGTGGACCCCAGTACCCTCGCGGAGCTTTGCCAGTGCGACGAGGGAATCGGCTATTTTGATTATTCCGACTGTCTTGCGGAGCTCGTCGAGTCTGATCATATCAAAGAGACCGAGACCGGATACACCATCACCGAAAAAGGGATCCGTAATGTTGACGCCGTGGAGAGCAGCCTGCCTTATTCCGTCCGCAGCAAGGCCCTGAAGCTGATCGCCCCTGTGGAGGAGAAGCTCCGCCGTGCCGCCATGATCACTGCAAAGCACACCGTCGGTGATGACGGTTGTTTCGGAAATCTTGCCATGTCAGACGGCAAGGGGAATATAATCGAACTGAAACTTCTCTGCGCCGACGAGGAACAGGCCGGCAGGATAGAGAAGAACTTCCGCAGAGATGCGGAGAATTACTATCACAAGATTACGGAGATTTTGAGCAAGTAATTATTGACACCGCCTTGCCGGGCGTTCAGCCCGGCTTTTGCGCGTATTTTGATCAAAATAATAATCATCTTATCATTCCTTTGCTTCGCGTGATAAGATGAAAGCATTTCATTATATTTTTTGCCGACGCGAAGCGGCGGAATGGATGATTAATATGAAAACTTTCATTCCCGATAACTATTCCAGCCTGCTTTCAGTCTATGATACGCCGAAACCGATCAGCCTTCTGAAGAGGCTGTTTGAGGACCGCCTCGGCGCAAAGCTGAATCTTTACCGAGTTTCGGCGCCGCTTTTTGTTGACGAGCGCTCCGGTCTCAACGACAACCTGAACGGCTATGCGCGCCCGGTCTCCTTTGACATCCTCCATGCCGATGCAAAAGCGGAGGTCGTTCAGTCTCTTGCCAAGTGGAAGAGGATAGCTCTCAAACGCTACGGCTTTTACCCGGGAAAAGGCATATATACCGATATGAATGCAATCCGCCGCGATGAGGATGAGCTGGATAATCTCCATTCCGTGTATGTCGACCAGTGGGACTGGGAAAAGGTCATCCTCCCGGAAAACCGAAATCTTGACTATCTGAAGTTCACGGTCATGGATATCGTTTCCGCGATCTGCGATACGCAGGATACGATGCAGGCGATCTATCCTCAGCTCACAAAACTGCCGAAGCTGGAGCGCAGGGTCTCCTTTGTCACCTCCCAGCAGCTCGAGGATATGTATCCGGACCTGACGTCCAAAGAGCGGGAGAATGCGTACGTCAAAGAACATAAGACAGTTTTCATCATCGGCATAGGCGGTGCGCTCAGATCCGGCAAACGTCATGACGGCAGAGCACCGGACTATGACGACTGGACTTTGAACGGGGATATATTGTTCTGGGATGATCTTCTCGGCTGCGCCATGGAGATCTCCTCCATGGGCATCCGCGTCGATCCCGAAGCCATGGACAGACAGCTCAGTCTTGCCGGCTGTGATGACCGCCGTGAGCTGCCGTATCATAAGGCGCTTCTGAACGGTGAGCTGCCTCTGACTATCGGCGGCGGCATCGGCCAGTCGAGGCTCTCCATGCTGCTTCTGGGCAAAGCCCATATCGGAGAGGTCCAGGCGTCGATCTGGGATGAGAGCACCATGAAGCTCTGTGAAGACAGGAATGTCATGCTTCTCTGATAAAAGGAAAAAGAAAAATGATCCCGCTGTATCATGTGATACAGCGGGATTCGTCATGTATTCGCATTTCTTTTCAGGCCGTGCATGAAGCCGTTGACGGCAGTGTTGTGTATGTCGGCGGCGATAAGCTCGCCATCCTGAATGTACAGGGTCACAAGTACGGTGCCGTCGCTGTCGGTATAATTCGTAAGTTCATAGCTGTACTGCCGGCAGCTCTCTCCGAGGTGGTTGTTCAGGTCATAACCCTGAGCCTGCTGCATGCGGTTGTACTGCAGCATTATCCCTTCCAGCTCATCCGGCACGACGACCGTGCGGAACGATTCGCTGTCTCTGTCTATTTCCCAGCCGAGGGAATTGAGGTAGGCTTCACGGCCGTCCGGTGTGTCGAGGTCATATTTAACTCCCGGAAAGAACACGCTTCGTGCGAATATCAGCAGCACTATCACCGCCGCGACGAGAAACAGCGTAAAGAGAGCTCTTTTTCGTGTGAATTTTTTCGTTTTCTCAGCCATCCTGATCTCCATTCTGCCGCAAACTTATATGATTACGGGGCATTTTTCGCAGCGGCCGGCGAGCTTTTCTCCCCCACAGATAAGCTATTCATTTTCAGTGTCAGGTATGATATTATATAAAACAATATGTGACTGAGGGAGGCGGGAGCATGGCGGAAAGGAGACTGGATAAGCTGCTGTCGGAGCTGGGCATCGCTTCGCGGAAGGACCTGAAGCAGATGATCCGGAGCGGTCGTGTTTCGGTCGACGGCAGAACGGTAACAGTGCCGGAAACCAAAATCGACCCTGATGTCAGCACGGTATCTTTTGACGGAGCGGTACTCCGCTGTCAAAGGTTTCATTACTATATGATGGATAAACCGGCCGGCGTTCTGAGCGTGACCGAGGACAGAAAGCAGAAGACGGTCCTTGACCTTCTGCCGGAGGAGCAGCAGCGGATGGGCCTGTTCCCGGTGGGAAGATTGGATAAGGACACCAGCGGCCTGCTTATCCTCACGAATGACGGGGACTTCGCGCATCGGGTCATATCCCCGAAATCCGGGATAGAAAAATTGTATCTTGCAGAGGTGGACGGAGTGCCGGATGCAGCTGATGCTGCGGCTTTTGCCGACGGCCTGGTCCTCGGCGA
>JAZRWL010000097.1:0-4029 GCA_045599685.1 Lachnospiraceae bacterium | reverse complement strand
CTTGAACCCCACAGGATCACGGAGTGCGAAAGTCCCTCGTACACGGTCGGAAAATCCGCCGTAGCCTTGGCTTCGAAAGGCAACGCGGATCATTGAAATGTATACCGCCTGCGGGACGGACAACTGACGCTGGTTTATCATCCGTTCACCGAGGACTGGGATGCCGCTCGTTTCATTGAAAAGCGGAAGAGATCCTGGGCGGCAGGTACGTCACATACTGCGTCTTTGACGGAGAACGCGCGGTCGGCGGCATTATGCTGCTACCATATCCTGACAAGGGCAGGCTTATCATCGACAGCTTTCACGTTTCCGAGGGATACCGCCGCCGCGGTATCGGAAGAGCTCTGCTCGGGGCAGCGAGACGGGAGGCATTGGGACGCGGAGCACATTTCTTCCTGCGTGGAGGCGGAACCGTATGATCTGCAGACGGAGTGTCCGGTATAAGGACAGTATCGTCGTTTCCGCAAAAAAATTTCCCGTGAAGAGCGGCAGGGCAAAATATGCAGGAAGCAGCATTTACAATAAAGTCTGAAAAACAGACCGTACGTTTTGCCGGAAGTCCGCAGATCGACAAATATGTACGTAGAATGCGGACAGCTGTGCTATCAGCACGGATGATCGTCAAGAAAACTTACTTTCTTTCCGCAAAGCAACAGAAATTAAATTGACATCCCGCAACGAAATCAATATGCTTATTATGGTATGTGAGGATGTCTCACTGTCATACAGAAAGCAATGCTTCCGCTGTCCGCCTCGATCTCGTTTGCCGGACGCGGACAGTAAAGGAGAGTCGGTGCTGCGACTGAGCGCGGGGAGCGCCGGCAAATGTTATATCGGAGGTAGCTATGGAACGTTTAATGGATGCAATCGTAAAACCCGTCAAAGGCCCCGGTCTGGAGCTTCGCAGGGTTCCGGTGCCGACTCCCGGCCCCGGAGAGGTACTTATCAAGGTCCACAAGACCGCGATCTGCGGCACGGACGTGCACATTTACAACTGGGATCCCTGGGCACAGGAGCATATCACTCATCCACCTATGACCATCGGTCACGAATATGTCGGTGAAATCGCCGAGCTGGGCGAGGGTGTGGATTATTTCCATGTAGGCCAGCGCGTATCCGGCGAGGGCCATATCACCTGCCATCACTGCAGGAACTGCCTGAGCGGCAATATCCAGTGGTGCAAGGACACTCAGGGTGTCGGCGTTGACAGAGACGGTGCTTTCGCAGAGTATGTCTGTATCCCCGCAGTCAATGTTATTGAGATACCCGAGGATATTCCCGAGGATGTAGTATCCTTCTTTGATGCTTTCGGAAATGCGACCCATACCGCCCTCAGGTGGGAGCTCACCGGTGAGGATGTCCTTATCACGGGCGCAGGCCCCATCGGCATCATTGCCGCCGCTATCTGCAAATTCGCAGGTGCGAGAAGCGTGGCCATCACCGATGTGAATGAGTATCGCCTCGGCCTTGCAAAGAAGATGGGCGTAGACGCCGCTGTCAATGTAGCGAAAGAGGATCTGCATGAGGTCATGAAGAATCTCGGCCTGAAGGAAGGCTTCGATGTAGGTCTCGAAATGTCCGGAAACGGCTCAGCTCTGAAGCAGATGTTCGGCGCTATGCGCATCGGCGGAAAGATCTCCCTGCTCGGCATCAGCAACAAGCCCGTAGAGATCAATATGAACGACATCATCGGCAGGGGTCTGCTCATGCAGGGAATTTACGGCCGCAAGCTCGATAACTGGCATCAGATGAAGAGCATGGTACAGGGCGGCTTGGATCTCACCCCCGTCATCACCCACCGTTTCCATTACACTGATTGGGAGAAGGGCTTTGAGGCGATGAACAGCGGACAGTCCGGCAAGGTCGTTCTCAGCTGGGTCTGATAAGCAGTCGATAATCTTTATTTACGGAGGAAAAAATGAAAACAGCACTCAATGCTTTCGAGCAGGAATTAAACGATATCAGAGAAGCAGGCACTTACCGTGAAGAGCGTATCATCACCACTCCTCAGTCTGCACGCATCAATACCACAGTCAAGGACAATGTCCTGAATATGTGCGCGAACAACTACCTCGGCCTTTCCGCGAATCCCGATCTGATCGCAGCCGCGAAGAAGAGTTACGATGACTGGGGCTTCGGCCTTTCATCAGTTCGTTTCATCTGCGGCACCCAGAAGATCCACAAGGATCTTGAGCGCAGGATCGCGAATTTCGTAGGCACGGATGACGCCATCCTCTATTCCTCATGCTTCGACGCAAACGGCGGTCTCTTCGAGACTCTGCTGGGCGCGGATGACGCTATCATTTCGGATGAGCTCAATCACGCTTCCATCATCGACGGTGTCCGTCTCTGCAAGGCGAAGAGATTCCGTTACAAGAACAACGACATGGCAGACCTGAGAGAAAAGCTCACAGAAGCCCGCGAAGCAGGCGCGAAGAAGATCATCATCGCGACTGACGGCGTATTCTCCATGGACGGTTATATCGCCGATCTGAAGTCCATCTGCGATCTGGCTGACGAATTCGACGCTCTGACGATGGTTGATGACAGCCATGCAGTAGGTTTCATGGGTGAGCACGGACGCGGCGCAGCCGAGTATTGCGGCGTTATGGGCCGTGTAGATATCATTACCGGTACCTTCGGTAAGGCCATGGGCGGAGCGTCCGGCGGATACACCGCAGCACGCCAGCAGATCGTGGGCCTTCTCAGACAGAAGAGCCGTCCTTATCTTTTCTCGAACTCTGTGGCTCCCGCTATCTGCGCTGCCACTATCCAGACGATCGATATGCTCGAGGAATCCACCGCCCTCAGGGACAAGGTACATGAGAATGCGAATTACTTCCGCGCAGGCATGGAAAAGCTCGGTTTCGACCTGCTGCCCGGCGAGCATCCCATCGTTCCCGTAATGCTCTATGATCCCCACATCGCACAGGAATTCTCCAAGAGAATGCTGGAGAAGGGCGTATATGTAGTGGGCTTCTGCTATCCTGTCGTTCCGAAGGGCAAGGATCGTATCCGCACTCAGATCTCTGCCGGACATTCAAAGGAAGACCTCGACTTCGCGATCAAGTGCTTCGGCGAAGTCAAGGCTGAGATGGGCCTGTAATACAAACATTGCCCGTTGATACGGCATAATAAACCCCCGGAGGGTACCGCGAAGAGCGGCCTCCGGGGGTTTTTCATATCGGGATCGTTTGTTTTTTCAGACCATCTGATCTGACGATGTGAGGATTATGCCTCGACTTTCCTGCCGTCGATGTAGGTAGCGACGACATTCTTTGTCACATCGAGGAGGCAGCCGTCCATGAGTACGAGATCAGCGTCCTTGCCGACCTCGATGGAGCCGATGCGATCCTGCAGGCCGACATGCTCGGCGGGATTGATAGTGATGCAGCGGAGG
This sequence comes from Lachnospiraceae bacterium, assembly GCA_045599685.1. Taxonomy (GTDB): domain Bacteria; phylum Bacillota; class Clostridia; order Lachnospirales; family Lachnospiraceae; genus UBA3774. Next base: position 629 of record JAZRWL010000097.1, on the reverse strand, counting down.
GCGTCGGCGGGCTTCATTCCTGCACGAACAGCCATGGCTGCGCAGACACGCAGCTCGCTCTGCTTGATCACGGGCGAATCGGTGATGATGGAAACATGCAGACCGGCGTCATTCAGGATGACGGGATTCTGCCAGGAAAGGTGTGCGAGCTCGATCTTGCTGGGCTGTCCCATTGAAGGACCCACGGCCAGCATGACGTTCGCTTCCTTGAGCTGATCGACGATGAGAAGACCGTCGGTGCAATGCTCCAGAGTGACCTTGAGACCGAATTCCTTCGCGATGCGGAGAGCGGTCAGGATGTCGTTTGCCTGATGAGCGTGTGCCTTGAGAGGCATCTCGCCGCGGACTACGGGCAGCAGAGAATTGAGCTTCATGTCAAAGGCGGGACGCTTCGAGGCGTCGTCTCCGGCTGCGTCGATCTTGTCTCTGTATTCGCAGGCTTTGAAGAGCATTTCGCGGAGCTTCGCGGCGGTGCTCATACGGGTGGAGATGCTCTTGTCACGATAGCAGCGCTTAGGATTCTCGCCGAAAGCACATTTCATGGCGACTTCCTTGATCACAGCGGCCTCATCTACTGACTTGCCGGTGGTCTTTACTACGGCGAAGGTGCCGCCGAGTACATTCGCTGA
>JAZRWL010000096.1:0-5956 GCA_045599685.1 Lachnospiraceae bacterium | reverse complement strand
CTCCGACTTGGCGTTGATGAACCTCAACCGTAAGCTGCAATATTATGTGCGAAATCAGGAGAAGCATGACTGGAAGCGCGAAGGAAAGGTAAAATCGATCTGGGGCTCGACCATCCTCGTGCTGGGCGCGGGAAGTATCGGCGGAGTGGCAGCGAAGGCCTTCCGCGCAATGGGCGCCTATGTCATAGGAACGAAGAGGGATGTGACCGTCCTTCCCGACTATCTGGACGAGGTACGCACGATTTCCGAGCTCGACGAGCTGCTTCCCCGCGCTGACGCGGTGGTGATAGCACTTCCCTCGAACAGGAACACTTATCACCTTTTCACGAAGGAGCGCTTCGCTCTGATGAAAAACGATGCTTATATCATAAATGTCGGCCGCGGCAATATCATAGACTGCATGGCATTGAATGAGGCCCTGAAGGACGGAGTCATCGGAGGCGCCTGCCTCGACGTGACGGAGCCCGAGCCTCTGCCTGCCGATCATCCTCTGTGGGAGCGTGAAAACGTGATCATAACGCCTCACATCGCCGGAGGCTTCTGGCTGGATGAAACCCATCGCCGGGTCGTGGATATAGCGGCGGAAAATATCCGCAGATATTTTGCCGGAGAAAAGCTGATCAACAATATCCTGGAAAAATAAAACATAACGAGTGAAAACTTACCGTCGGCAGCGTTTATCCGCAGCCGGCGGTTTTTTGCTGTACAGGAGGTTCAGTGCACCTGTGTCTGCACACGAAGCACGAAGCGGGCGCTGCAGCGGAATCGAGTGGAGAAGACGAAGGCCCATGATACTTGATTTTAGGCGCATATCCCCCGGTGTAACAAAATGTTTCTTGTTTTACGATTCCGGGGGTCTATAATTACCTTATCTGAAAGTCAATTCTCTGACTTCCGTTATTCTGACGGCAGTTCTGACATCATTATCAAAAATCTCATGATCATTATCCGGTATGCGCGATAGGTTACGAGTTACCTTTTTGGCCTCAATGCCGCGTTTGCGTCCGCAGGCCGCATTCTCCGCAGCGGGACGCACCGATTTTCCGTCCGGTAACCGTATATCGCGCCGAAAAGGGGCAGCATGTCGAAAAAAACCATAGGTATCTGTGATCCCTACAGGGAATATGCGGAACGTTTTGCGTATTTTGTGTGGCATCGTCTGGGCGAGGCGTATGATGCGCTGGCCTTCTCAAAGCCAGAGAAGCTAAAGGCGATCCTTGATATTCAGAAGATGGATATTCTCATAATATCCGAGGATTTTTTCGAGCAATATCTTTCGGATTTCGGCAGCCTTCCCGAAGACGAACGGCGAACGACGGTCATCCTCGCGGAAGAAAAGGGCGGTAAAGACAGGGAATTCCCCACACTATACAAGTACAGTTCATCGGAGCAGATTCTGCGTGACGCGAAGGCCATCCATGATATTAACGAAAAGATTCTCGCGATCGGAAGCGAAGAGGTGCCGCGAAGGATAGCGGTCTATTCGCCGGTGAAAAGATGCGGTAAGACGACATTTGCCAGGGCGCTGGCGCAGGCGTTCGGCCAGATCGGGGGAGTGCTGACTTTTTCTCTGGATGAGATCTGTGTGGATGAGGAAGGAGCGGATACGACAAGCGTCTCGGAGCTTTTATATGAGTATCTGATAAACGGCAGCTGCGCCCGGATCTTTGACGGGATGGACGCGGAAGAGCCAGTCTGGCGGCTGAAGGGCGCCAATCACCCGGAGGATCTGAGAGAGACTGCTTCGGATACATGGGCGAGATTATTGGAGGACATCACGGTCACGGCCAGACGGCGGTTCATAGTGGCGGATCTGGGCGACGCGATCCCGGGTATCGACAGACTGATAAAGAGCTTTGACCGTATATATATACCCTCCGCCGCCGATGCGATATCAGAAAAAAAGCTGCAGGCCTGGGAGCAGCGCATCAATGAGCTTTATCCCGCGCCGCTTCTGGACCGCATACGCAGAGTGCGGGTGCCGTTTCGGGAGACAGTCGGAAATAATGATGAGACGATACCGGCGCAGGAGACGGATGCTGTCATGGCCCTCGCGAACAGTCTGATATTGGAGGACATATGAGCGGGCCGCGTCTGGTGGAACGATCCGGATATTCGGTCGAGCTGCCTGTGCCCGAGAGCCCTGACGGGGAATACTCCGTCGAAATGCGGGACAGGCTGGCGGATACGGTAAAGGCCGGTGTGCGATCAAAAATGGATATGAACGGCGGGACCGATGACGAAAAGGTCTTTTCGTATATCGATGATGTAATGAGGCAGGAAAAGGAGATATCGGCGCTGCCGATAAGTACGAAACAGGAGATCAGAAAGCAGGTATTCGACTTTTTCCGCCGCATGGATATTTTGCAGGAGCTGCTCGAGGACGAGGCAGTCACCGAGATCATGGTAAACGGCACCGAGTCGGTCTATTACGAAAAAAACGGGAGACTCAGACTCTGGAATCGCCGCTTCACCTCAAAGGCGCGGCTGGAGGACCTGATACAGAAGATCGTTTCCGATGTGAACCGTGCCGTAAATACCGCTTCGCCGATAGTCGATGCCAGGCTCGGGGACGGTTCAAGGATAAATGTGGCGCTGCCTCCGGCGGCGCCGGACGGGCCGATCTTAACGATAAGGCGCTTTCCGAAGGATTCGCTGACTTTCGAAAGGCTCGTGGAATATGAGAGCATTACCGAAGAGGCGGCTGATTTTCTGAGAGAGCTCGTGGTCGGCGGATACAACATTTTCATCAGCGGCGGCACAGGCTCGGGAAAGACGACCTTTCTGAATGCGCTCAGCCGCAATATCCCGGCGGATGAAAGAGTGGTCACGATCGAGGATTCTCTCGAGCTGCAGCTTCCGATCGCGAACCTTGTGCGCCTTGAGGTAAGAAATGAAAATCTTCAGGGGCGGGGTGAGATCGGGATAAGGGAGCTGATACGCACAGCGCTCAGAATGAGGCCGGACAGGCTCATTGTGGGAGAGATCCGCGGACCGGAGGCTCTGGATATGCTGCAGGCGATGAATACCGGGCATGACGGTTCTCTGTCTACGGGACACGGAAACAGTGCGAAGGATATGCTTTCGCGGATAGAAACGATGGTACTGATGGGCGGTGAGCTGCCTCTTCAGGCGGTGCGCAGCCAGATGAGCTCCGCACTCGACGTGATGATACATCTTGAGAGGCTCCGCGGAGGGCGCCGCCGTGTAGCGGATATTTCGGAGGTCGCAGGTATATATGAAGGTGAGATCAGGCTGCGGACGATTTTCGGGCGGACTGAGGATGGGCGATTACAGAGGCTCGCAAAGCCCGAAAGGCGAAGGGGACATTGATTACCGGCAGTATGTTTTTTCAAAAAAGGAGTTCATGTGGGCGCTGCCGCCCACGGCGGCTGTTGTAATTACCGTGGCTGTGCTGTTTTTTCACAGTCTTTCTGCGGCGATCTTTGTGTCCCCGCTGGGGTTTCCGATAGTTTTGTTCCTGCGGGGAAAGCTCAGGGACAGGAGACAGATCCTGCTGAAGCGTCAGTACATTGACGGGATGGACGCCTATCTGAGTGCGCTGAAGGCAGGATATTCCGCGGAGAATTCACTTTCCGAGGCGGCGAGGCAGCTGCGGCATATGTATGGCACGGATTGTATGATGGCGGCGGAATTCTCGCAGATGCACCGGAGACTGGCGCTTAATTCAAATATCGAAGGACTCTTTTCAGACCTTGCCGAAAGGCTCGGCATCGAGGAGGCGGTACGGATGGCCGGGATATTTGCCGTTGCAAAAAGGAACGGAGGGATCCTGATCACAGTGCTCGAGGACGGGCTGCGCTCGATGAGAGCGGGCGAGAGGCTGAGGAGGGAGACAGAGGCGGTCGTATCATCGAAAAAGACGGAATTTTACATAATGGCGCTGATGCCGCCCGCAATGCTGATATACATGGACTCTACGGCTCCTTCGTATATGTCGCCGCTTTTCGAAGGGCTGCGCGGTCGTATGATAATGGCGGTACTGCTTTTGATATATGTCGGCGTGGCGGCGGCAGGCCTTCGGATGATCAGGCGGAAGATATGAAAAAAGGCAGTCCTGACAAAATATACTGCAGGTTTCGTCTCGATCCCGTGAGGCTTGAGAGGCTGGCACGCATATTTCCGGAGCGTACGGCGGAGGAGACGGCGAGAGCGACCGATCGGAGATTATTCCGGACGGCGGTGGTGATACTCGCGGTTTCGGCGGCCTTGACTCTCCTGCTTGTCCTTTCGGGAAAAGATCGTAAAACGGCAGCGGCAGTGGGGGTCTGCGGCGTCGGCGCCGTGATCATCCTGATTATCAGGAGCGACGGAACGGAAAAGGACCGGGAGAAGCGTGCGAGAGAGGAAATGGAAGCGGATTATCCTGAAATAGCACGCCAGCTGGCGGTGCTGATAGTGGCGGGGTATCCGGTACGGAGCGCCTGGAGCCTTATGGTAGTGGATTATTATGAAAAGAAGGCGCGCGGAGGCAGACGGCGTGTGATCTTTGAGAAAATGGCCCTTTCGGAACGGATGCTAAGGGAGGGATATCCCGAACGCGAAGCGTATCTGAGCTTCAGCGACCGCACGGGACTGATCCGGTATATGAGACTGTCCGGTCTTCTGATAAACGGATCGGTGAACGGCCGTGAGGATATATGCGACACGCTGCGTCAGGAGGCCGATGAGGCCGAACGTCAGCAGCTGGACGAGGTCAAAAAGCAGGGTGAAAAGATCACGACACAGCTCCTGCTGCCGATGGTCCTGCTGTTCGCGCTCGTAATGCTGATATTGGTAGTCCCGGCCTTTCTCAGCTGGTGACAGCGCTGGCAGAAGAAGCAGGCGGGAATGGGGCTGTGAATGTGAAAATCTGCCGCGGACGGAAAACGGAAGCGGTAATGATAAAAAGCCGGAATGGCGGAAACGGAGGAAAATGGAGATGAAAAGCAGAGAAAAAGATGTAGAGGCGGTAGGAGTGGTCGAAATTATCCTCATATTGGTTGTTTTGATCGCTCTTGTGGTGATATTCCGTGATGAACTGACGGCACTGGTAAACAGCATTTTCGGCAGTATCAGCGAAAAGGCGCAATCGATATATGGATGAGCTCCGCCTAGAGAAACGGTTTGGCGGGAGCGGTGAGCCGGGAGAGGCACCGGGTGTGATCACTGTATTTTTGAGCCTGCTTCTCCCCGTGATCACTGCATTTATATTTACCTGCCTGGAGTCGGCAAGATATCCGGGACTTGAGCTGAAGGGCGCGCTCGTGACCGATGCTGCGACGAAGGCGGTGTTCTCCTGTTATGACAGGCCGTTGTATGAGAAGTACGGGCTGATGTTTTTTGCTTCGGAGGATCCGTTCGCGGAGATGGAGGATATCGCTGAAGAATATGCGATCAAAAATACGCAGGGCACATATGAGGGCAGGTCGCGTCAGAACGATCTTTTCAATATGAAGCTCGTCTCGGTAGACTGTCTTCATGCCGAGTGCATAGATGAGTCCTGCTTCATCGCGGCAGTAAAGGAGTACATGTCCGGGGCCGGGCTTTCCGAACAGGCTCTGGCAGCGGCGCCGGATGGCGGCTACAGTGAGGAAAAGCTGATATTGACAGGCTTCATCATGGATCGCTTCGGTAATTATCAGGACGGCGACAGACCCTGCATGGCGGAATATGCCGCGACGGGAAAGCGTGACCGGGCAGCGGCCATGGAAGATATCCGTACTTCTTTCCTGGCAGAGCGTCAGGCACAGTATGAGGCTTTTTATTCTGAAAAAAAGACAGGAGAAGGTGCAGACATCAGTTCGGAGGGGGCGCAGGATACGCCCCCGGCAGAGGAGGCTGTGCGTCGGGCGCGGGAGGACTGGGATGAGCTCATAAAAGGAAGCGGCGTCGCAAAAGAGGCTGACGGGAGCGGGAGAAGCTTAAGTCGGAGGCCAAGCGGTCTTAGGAAGAC
>JAZRWL010000095.1:0-5216 GCA_045599685.1 Lachnospiraceae bacterium | reverse complement strand
TCGTCCTCCACGTGCATCACGGCATTGTGAAGATTGGGATCGAAGGGCTTTCCCACCGCCTCGATCGGCACGATACCGATGCTGTCGAGCGCGTCTGCCATCTGTCTGTAAATCTTTATCATTCCGTCCGCAAAGGGTTCCGCGCTCTGTTCCTCTGTTAATCCCGCGAGGCCTCTCTCAAAATTATCGACGACCGGAAGGATCTTTTCCGCGACGCTGCGGATACCCATATCGAAGCGGGCAGCCTTTTCCTTTTCGGACCGCTTGCGGAAATTGTCGAATTCCGCTATCGTCCTGCGGTACTGATCGGAAAGCTCAGCTATCTTCTGCTCCTTTTCCTCGAGCTCCTTTTTACGCTTCTTTCCGAACCAGCCGGCTTTTCCGTCGTTTTCGGCACTGCCCTCAGGCTGTTCCTCATCCGGAGCCTCCTCTTCGGGTGCTTCGCTTTCATTCGTCGCGGTATCGGCCGCTTCCTGGGCTGACTCCGGCTCCGCGTCCTGAGAGACCTTCTCTCCTGTCTCCGGTGTCGCGGTCTTCTCCGCCATTTCCTCCTGCCCGGCCATGTTTTCGTTTTCTTCCATTATGCGGTGTTACTCCTGTTTTTCCTTGAATATTTCATCGAGCTGCGACATCGTATCCTTTAACGTTGCCACGACCCGCTCGTAATCCATCCTCTTCGGGCCAATAATACCTATCTTGCCCTGTACGCCGGTCTCCAGCTCATATGTGGCTGTGACCACGCTGCAGTCCTTCATGCTGTCCACCGGTACCTCGTCTCCTATGAATACCTTGATCTCGTGCTTGTCCTGCAGTGTGGACAGACCGCTGAAAGCGGAATTGAGGTTCGCCTTATCCTCGAGAGTCGATATCAGCTCGCTCGCCCTGTCGCCTCCCGCGAGTTCCGGATAATTGAAAATATTCGGTGTGCCGCTCGTGTATATATCGGAGGTCTCAGCGCCCGCAGCGGCGATGGCATCAAGGAGCTTTTCCACTACGTCGCGCCTTTCTCCGGCCTGCTCCTTGAGCTTCGCGAGGACACTGATATTCATATCGGCTACGGAAAGACCGTTCAGGCTGTTGTTCAGGATGATATTGAGATTCAGGATCTCGTCGTCATCCAGCTCGTAGTCGATGGTGATGATGTGGTTTTTGATAATATTGCCGCCGAATACGATCACAGCGAGGAGCTTTGTCTTTTCGAGGCGGGAAAGCTGGATGAACTTCAGAACGTTTGCGGAATATCTGGGTCCCGTCACCATCGTAGCGTATCTCGTGTTGTCGGCCAGGATCTTCGCCATCTGCATCAGAAGCTCCTCGAGCCTGTCCACTCTGCGTATGATGAAATCCTCGCTCTGTCTGGCCGGAAGCTGCTTTGACCGGACCATGAGCTCATCGACATAGAGACGGTAGCCCTTGTCGGTGGGAATACTGCCGGCAGAGGTGTGGGGCTTTATGATCAGACCCATCTCCTCCAGATCGGACATCTCGTTGCGGATAGTCGCTGCCGAAACAGAAAGACCGGCCAGCTTTGAGATCGTGCGTGATCCCACGGGCTCGCCCGTTTCCTGATAATTCTGGATGATCGCCAGCAATATCTGCTTTTTTCTGCTGTCCAGCTCCATTTGCTCCCCTTTTTGGTTGTTAGCACTCACATCATCAGAGTGCTAATATCTGGGTATAAGATAACACCGGGGGAAGGCTTTGTCAATAATGTTTTGCATTAAATCAGCGTAAAAAGGTGTAGGATTACAATACATGTGTTACATCACAACTGAATAAAGAAAGACGGAAGAGCCTGTCTTGTGTTAAAGTTAGTTCGCCACAAACAAAACAATACATAAGGAGGTCTTCCGCTGTGGCTACTATAACACAAGACATGCGCTTTCGGCTATCACTTATTCATTATGCTGAAAAATACGGCGTTACTAAAGCTGCTGTTCGCTATCAAGTTAACCGCCAGTATATCTACCGTTGGAAAAACCGATATGACGGTTCATGGGATTCCCTCTGCAACCGGTCCAGACGGCCTCATAGCCATCCAAACCAGCATACCCCGCAGGAACTCAAACTCATTTCCGATATGCGCCGCAGAAACCCTCATGCAGGGCTCGTTGTCTTCTGGGTCAAGCTCATGCAGCGCGGCTACAAGCGTTCAATCACCAGCCTCTACCGAATCCTCAAAAGGCAAGGGATAATGGCATGTAAGCCTCCTAATCCTAAATACATTCCCAAACCCTACGAACAAATGCAGTATCCCGGACAGCGCGTGCAGATCGATGTAAAGTTCGTCCCGGCTGCCTGCCTTGTGGGAGAGGCGTCTGGACAAAAGTTCTATCAATACACAGCGATTGATGAGTATTCCAGATGGCGCTATGTTGAGGCTTTTGATGAGCATAGCACTTATTCTTCTGCCGTTTTCCTTGAGCACCTGATCAAAGCCTTCCCCATGCCGATCGAATGTGTTCAAACAGACAATGGGCAGGAGTTTAGCAAACGTTTTACTGCAAACGCTTTGTCTAATCTGACTCTTTTTCAGAAAAAGCTTGCAGAGTATGGGATTCGTCATAAGCAGATTCGTCCGTTTGCTCCCAGACATAACGGTAAGGTGGAACGCAGTCACCGCAAGGATAACGAACGTTTTTATGCCACTCACACCTTCTATTCGTTTGAAGACTTCTCAAAGCAGCTCCAGACGTACAACAGAAGAGACTACAACCACTTCCCAATGAGACCTTTGGGATGGAAATCACCGCGTACCATCCTCAAGGAATTTATACAGTGGGGTGTAACATATGTTTGACAAACCTACATGTATATCACACGAAATAAAATGAACCCTGTTCACCCGCCCGCCTGCACTTATTAGGCAAAAGCGGCGATTCCGTTAAAAAAAGGACAGTCCCGGTCAGGGGACTGTCCTTTTGCGTCATATCGGGCAGGTGGTTCCTTCGTCCGCCTTGATATCTCAGCCCTTCTGGACGATGTTCACGATCTTTCCGGGCACATAGATCTCCTTTACTACAATGCCCGTCAGCTTGTCGGCTATTACCTCCTTTGCGGCGGCTATCGCCTCCTCTGCGGTCGCTCCGGCGGAGATCGAGACCACGCCGCGGACCTTGCCGTTTATCTGGACCGCGATCTCTAACTCGTCATCCTTCATGGCCTCTTCATCGCACACCGGCCAGCCCTTTTCGGTGAACACGCTCTCTTTGTGACCGAGCTGTTCCCAGAGCTCCTCCGCGAGATGCGGTGCGAACGGAGCGAGCAGCGATACTATGGTCTCCATGGTCTCCTGATCGAGGCCGCCGTTCTTCTTCGCGAGCTCGATGAAGCGGTTGTTGTATTCCATGAAGCCCGAAATTACGGTATTCAGTGAAAAGCTCTCCAGTCTGCCGGTAATGTCATATACGAGCTTGTTGCGGAGCTTGATCATTTCCTTCGTCGATGCCGCGGGAGCGTCCTTGCTGTCCATGATGAGGCGCCAGAGCTTGATCAGGAATCTGAATACGCCGTCGATACCTCTCTCGTCCCACTCGGAATCGAGTTCGGGCGGGCCTACGAAAAGCTCATACATACGGAGGGAATCGCAGCCGTAATTCTCTACGAGATCATCGGGAGATACGACATTGCCCTTTGACTTCGACATCTTGATACCGTTCTTGCCGGTGATCATGCCCTGATTGAAGAGCTTTTTGAAGGGCTCGTCAAAGTCCACCACTCCGATATCATAGAGGAATTTCGTATAGAATCTCGAATACAGCAGATGCAGCACGGCATGCTCTACGCCGCCGATGTACATATCGACAGGGAGATACTTGTCGGCCTTTTCGCGGTCTACGAGTGCCTCGTTGTTTTTATTGTCCACATAGCGCAGGAAATACCAGGAAGACCCCGCCCACTGAGGCATGGTGTTCGTCTCGCGCTTTGCGTCGGCGCCGCAGCAGGGGCACTTCGTATTGACCCACCAGTCAATGTCGGCCAGAGGCGACTCGCCTGTGCCGGTCGGCTGATATGATTCCACGTCGGGCAGAAGCAGAGGCAGTTCCTCCTCCGGTACGGGTACCGCGCCGCAGTTCGGGCAGTGTACGATCGGGATGGGCTCGCCCCAGTAGCGCTGTCTCGAGAAGATCCAGTCGCGGGGCTTGTAATTTACGGTCTTTTTACCGATGCCGGCCTTTTCGATGATATCGGGCGCAGCTGCTTTAAGCTCAGCCGAATCCCAGCCGTTCCATCCACCGGAATTGATCACCACGCCGGGATCCACATAAGCCTCGGTCAGAGACTCGTCCTCTTTTCCGTCGGGTGCGATTACCTGGATGATCGGGATACCGAACTTCGTCGCGAACTCAAAATCTCTCGTGTCATGGGCAGGTACGCACATAATCGCGCCGGTACCGTAATCTGCCAGTACATAATCGGACAGCCAGATCGGGATTTCCTTGCCGTTTATGGGATTGATCGCATAGCTGCCGGTGAATACGCCTGTCTTTTCCTTGTCCTGAAGACGGTCTACCGAGGATCTCATCGATGAACGGTAGATATATTCTTCCACAGCTTCTCTCGTCTCATCGGTCGCAAGGCTCTTTGCCAGTGCATGCTCGGGAGCGAGCACCATAAAGGTCGCTCCGTAGAGAGTATCGGGACGGGTGGTATATGCCACTATGTTTTCATCTTTTCCGGAGATCCTGAAATTGATCTCCGCGCCGTAGGACTTGCCTATCCACTCTGTCTGCATCTTCTTGACCTTCTCCGGCCAGTCGAGCTTGTCCAGATCCTTCTGCAGCCTGTCGGCATAAGCGGTGATCTTTAACATCCACTGCTTCAGATTCTTCTTCGTGACCGGTGAGCCGCAGCGCTCGCAGACACCGCCCACGACCTCTTCGTTTGCAAGGCCGGTCTTGCAGGAAGGGCACCAGTTGATGGGCATCTCCTTCTGGTAAGCCAGACCTTTTTTGAACATCTGGATGAAGATCCACTGGGTCCACTTATAAAAGCCGGGATCCGTTGTATTGACCTCCATATCCCAGTCATAAAGAGAGGCGATCTGATTGATCTGCTCCTTAATATGCGCGACATTCGAGGCGGTGGATTTTGCGGGATGCACACCCATCTTTATAGCATAGTTCTCAGCGGGCAGACCAAAGGCATCCCAGCCCATGGGATGGATGATATAATGCCCCTGCATAAGCTTGTAGCGGCTCCATACATCGCTTATG
>JAZRWL010000094.1:0-4409 GCA_045599685.1 Lachnospiraceae bacterium | reverse complement strand
GATCGAGGTCACGGAGGATGTTGAGGGAGCAAGGCACCTCGGAACGATCACCGGGGACGGCGCGTTCACGCTCGGCAGCGAGAAGGTCCCGTATGCGGAGCTTTTCGGTATTTATGATAACAGGCTGGAGAGCGTTTTCAGGAACAATATCCCGGACAGCGGCGCTCCGATGAAGAATTTTTCATATATCGCGACAGAGCATGCTGTATCTCCCGTAAAATTCGCAAAGCCCCGCGTCCTGATCCCGGCCTTCCCCGGCACGAACTGTGAGGTGGATTCGGCGAGAGCTATGCGCGAGGCGGGTGCGGAACCGGAGATCTTCGTTATCCGCAATACCGATGCACAGGCGATAAAGGACTCTGTGGCTATCTTTGCGGAGAAGCTGAAGCAGGCGCAGATGGTATTCATCCCCGGCGGCTTCTCAGGCGGAGACGAGCCCGACGGCAGCGGCAAGTTCATTACCGCGTTCTTCCGCAATCCCGCGATAAAGGACGGAGTAACGGCGCTCCTCGATGACCGCCTCGGTCTCATGTGCGGCGTCTGCAACGGCTTCCAGGCTCTGATCAAGCTCGGTCTCGTGCCTTACGGCCGCATCATGGATATCGACGAGACGATGCCTACACTTTCCTTCAATACGATCGCGAGACATCAGTCCGGTATAGTGACTACGAGGATCGCTTCGAATATGTCGCCCTGGCTGTCGCTCGCGGATCCGGATGAGTTGTACAATGTGGCGATCTCTCACGGCGAGGGACGCTTCATCGCGAGCGATGCTGTCATAGCGGAGCTGGAAAAGAACGGTCAGATCGCGACCCAGTATGTTGATATGGAGGGCAATGCCACCGGAAACATCCGCTTCAACCCGAACGATTCCGTATACGCGATAGAGGGCATCACTTCACCCGACGGCCGCGTGCTCGGCAAGATGGGTCATAATGAGCGCTATGTCTCCGATATTTACAGGAATGTGCCCGGTAATTATAATATGCGCATCTTTGAGGCGGCAGTGCAGTATTTTAAGTGATAAGCTAACCTAAACAGCCAACATATTAAGGACGGTACCGGCAGCGGTGCTATTGCAAGGGGACAGTGAGAAGAGACCTGTGTATGGGATCGTGAACAAGCCGGAACCTCTCCTGTTTCATTAGAAAAGGAAGACTGAAAACCATGTTCAGTATAGCCGACGGACCGTGTTTATATGCGGTTGCTTTTGAATAGTATAATAGTAAAGTCGTAAGCTATGCATATCTAGCTTTTGCAGATTAAGACAGGAGGCATGAAAATGAAGAGAAAATTAGTCACATTGCTGGCAGGTTTGCTGGTTCTGCTGATGCTGCTGCCGGTGACAGCGCTCGCTGATGATACGCTCAGCTATTCCGGCGGAGAAAAGATCACGGATGTAGTCCCGGAGGACCCGACTACCGTGGCAAGGATGATAGATCTTCTCGGCTCAAGAAAGACTGATGAAGACAAGACGACTATGCCGTATATAGGATATGTCAAGGTCGGGACAGATCCGGTTCTGGTGCGCGGCATGGCTGCTCCGAGCGGTGTGACGGATTTTACCGATAATAATGTATTATACGTCAAGGGCAGCAAGGGCTATGATCTGAAGGTCACGATAAAGAGAATAACGAATACGGCCGACGAGACCAGGACTATCTGGACGTATACGACCGGCTCTATCGAGGCAATGGGGCGTATCTATGAGGACGCGGACGCGACTACGACGCTCTATAACCCCGGCGTGTTCGGCGAACAGCTCTTTATCAATTTTGATTTCGAGGTATTCAAGACCGGTACGAATGAGAGAGTGGACCTGAACCGTCTGTACATCGTTTATACCGATGTTGATGCCAGACAGTCTTACAAAAACAATACCGAGCCTTTTTCAAAGGATAATCTTATAATAAAGGATAAGGGCGACTGGGCGAACACAGCCGCCAATAATCATGACAATTACCTCAATGAGAGCACGGGTACCGTATATTCCTCATATGACAAAGACGGCACCTTCGCTTCCGATAATACCGCCAATCTGTATCAGCGTGTCAGCAAGCTGAATGAAAGCGCCGAAAATCTTATCTTCGGTTTTTCCGGCGGTGCGGGCAGCGGCTTCTATCTCTATACCGAAAAGTACACTTTCTCTTATGCCAGCGAGGACGCCGCTTACGGTTCGGTATCTCAGGCATCCGAGAATGTTTATGCCGACGATTATGCCGCGACGGGCTGCACTCCCGCGGCGAATGACGGATATGAGTTCAGGAACTGGACCTGCGACAAGGACGTTACTCTTGATGATGGTACGGTCATCGCGGCGGGCTCTCCCGTTACCACGGACCAGATAAAGAAGATAAAGGCAGTCGAGGATCTGAAATTCACGGCACATTTCGATCCGAAGGTCGTGTATGAGTCCGATGAGAACGGCACGATCACCGGGATCAATGAGGAAGCGCTGGAAGCAGGCGGAAACCCCTCCGGTACTGAGGAAGAGCCGGATGACGGATACTGGTTCAGCCATTATGAGGCGGATAAGGATGTTACTCTGAATGACGGTACCGTGATCCCCGCAGGCGAGCCGCTTACTCCCGACCAGGTAAAAGAGGCCGTAGTCAACGAGCCCCTTACCTTTACGGCGATCCATGCACCGGTCATAAGCTATGCCTCCGATGAGAATGGTACGATCACCGGCATTACCGAGGAAAACGTGGATAATGACGGCAATCCCTCAGGCACCGAGGCCGAGCCGGATGAAGGATACTGGTTCAGCCATTATGAGGCGGATAAGGATGTCACCCTGAATGACGGCACCGTGATCCCCGCAGGCGAGCCTCTTACTCCCGATCAGGTAAAAGAGGTCGCAGCTACAGAGCCTCTTACCTTTACGGCAGTTAACGCACCCGTTATCACCTATACCTCCGATGAGAACGGTACGATCACCGGAATCACCGAGGAGAATGTCGAAAATGACGGCAATCCCTCAGGCACCGAGGTCGAGCCGGATGAAGGATATGAGCTGGATCATTATGAGGCTGATAAGGATGTCACCCTGAATGACGGCACCGTGATCCCCGCAGGCGAGCCTATCACCCCCGCGCAGGTGAAGGAGATCAGGGCGACTGAGCCGCTTACCCTTACCGCGGTCAATGCCCCCTTAGTAAATTACGCTTCCGATGAGAACGGACAGATCACCGGTATCACCGAGGAAGGCGTCGAATACGGCGGAAACCCTTCCGGAACAAAGCAGAAATCGAATGATGGGTACCTGCTGAGCCATTTTGAGGCGGATAAGGATGTCACCCTGAATGACGGAACTGTGATCCCCGCAGGCGAGCCTCTCACCCCCGCGCAGATCAAGAAAGCGGTCGTGACCGAGCCTCTTACCTTTACTGCGATCCATGCTCCTGTCATCACATATGTGGATGACGAGCACGGCACGATCACACCAGGCACTGGGACCGAAAAGGTCGATACGAACGGAAATCCTTCCGGAGCCGATGAGACCCCCGAGGATGGATATATTCTGAAAAATGTCACCGCTGACAAGGATGTAACTCTGAATGACGGCACTGTGATCCCCGCCGGCGAGCCTATCACTCCCGAGCAGGTGAAGCAGATCGTCGTCACCGAGCCGCTGACACTCACCCTGCATCACGCGCCTGTCGTAAATTATACCTCGGATGAGAATGGTGTGATCACCGGCATTACCGGGGAGGATGTCGAGGACGAAGGCAATCCCTCAGGCACCGATGAGGAGCCCGCGCCCGGATATGCCACGAAGGGATATGTCGCGGACAAGGATGTTACTCTGACCGACGGCACAGTGATCCCTGCCGGAGGGCTCATCACTCCCGAGCAGGTGAAGCAGATCGTCATCACCGAGCCGCTTACACTGGAGGCAGTACACGCTCCCGTCGTGAAGTATATCTCTGATGGAAACGGCGCGATCACAGGAATTACCGATGAGGATATCGAGGACGGGGGCAATCCCTCAGGCACCACTGAGAATCCTGCGCCCGGATATGTCACGAAGGGATATGTCGCGGACAAGGATGTTACTCTGACCGACGGCACAGTGATCCCCGCGGGAGAGCTTATCACTCCTGCGCAGGTGAAGAAGATCGTCGTCACCGAGCCTCTGACACTGAAGACAGTCCATGCTCCTCTGATAAGCTATAAGGGCGGCGAGCACGGTACACCCGACAAAGACGGAGAAACGGTCGATATGTTTGGTTATCCCGAGGGCACCGGTGTCAAGACTGAAAGCGGTTATGAACTCACCGGCTGGATCTGTGACAGGGATGTCATCTTAAAGAACGGTACCGTGATAAAAGCCGGAGAGCTCATCACTCCTGCGCAGCAGAAGAATGTTATCGTAACGGAGCCGCTGACCTTCACCGCTCAGTACA
>JAZRWL010000093.1:0-3349 GCA_045599685.1 Lachnospiraceae bacterium | reverse complement strand
ATCCTTTACGGCCTGCGCGGAAAGTATGAGGAGCATCACGGCGTAAGGATCACTGACGAGGCGGTGGAATCTGCCGCAGGCCTTTCCTCGAGATATATCAATGATCGCTTCCTTCCAGACAAGGCCATCGACCTGATGGATGAGGCAGCGGCGAAGGTGCGCCTGACCGGTGGTACGACGGATAAAAAGCTGCTGACTCTGCTCGAACGCAGGCGTCAGATAGAAGAGGAACGGATCGAAGCCATGAAAAGCATGGATCTGGAGCTCGTCAGAA
Organism: Lachnospiraceae bacterium; assembly: GCA_045599685.1. Taxonomy (GTDB): domain Bacteria; phylum Bacillota; class Clostridia; order Lachnospirales; family Lachnospiraceae; genus UBA3774. Next base: position 3,075 of record JAZRWL010000093.1, on the reverse strand, counting down.
AGCTTCGTGACGAGGACCTTGCTCTTGCCAAAAAGCTCGAGAGCCGGAGAAAGACGATCGGAGCCCGGTCACGCCCCTCTGTCACGGAAAGCGACATAGCGGGCGTCGTATCGGACTGGACGAGGATCCCCGTATCGAGATTATCACAGTCGGAAGCCGTGAGGCTGCAGCGTCTTGAAGAGGAGCTGCACAGGCGCCTGATCGGGCAGGAGGACGCGGTGAAAGCCGTATCCATGGCCGTAAGACGCGGAAGAGTGGGACTAAAGGATCCGAAGCGCCCCATAGGCTCATTCCTGTTCCTCGGCCCTACGGGAGTAGGAAAGACGGAGCTCGCAAAGGCGCTGGCAGAAGCTCTGTTCGGCAGAGAGGACGCTATGATCCGTGTCGATATGTCCGAGTATATGGAGCAGCACAGCGTTTCAAAACTCATCGGCTCGCCGCCCGGCTATGTCGGATACGAGGAGGGAGGTCAGTTCTCGGACAGAGTGCGCAGGAATCCGTATTCCGTGATACTTTTCGATGAGATTGAAAAAGCTCACCCGGATATTTTCCAGGTGCTGCTGCAGATCCTCGACGACGGACATATCACGGACGCGCAGGGCAGAAAGGTCGATTTTAAGAATACGATAATCATCATGACCTCGAATGCCGGTGCTCAGCGCATCGTGGAGCCGAAAAAGCTCGGCTTTTCGTCAGGTAATGATCCGAAGGCGGATTATGAAGCGATGAAAAACGGAGTCATGGAGGAGGTCAAAAAGATCTTTCGTCCGGAATTCATAAACCGTATAGACGAAATACAGGTCTTCCATCAGCTGACTGAGGACGATCTGAAAAAGATCCTGGATAATATGCTGCGTGATCTGCAGAAACGTCTGAAGACTTCATCTGAAATAGTGCTGAAGGTCACTCCCGCCGCGAAAAAGTATATTCTGAAGAAAGGATATGATATAAAATACGGCGCGAGACCGCTGAAACGTGCTATACAGACCATCCTCGAGGATGCGCTTGCCATGGAGGTGCTCTCGGGCAGAATAAACTGTGGAGATACCGTCACAGCGGGCTGCAGCCATGAGATAATAAGTTTTTCAAAAGTGTAAAAAAGTGCTTGCAATACGACGCTCGTTATTATATAATGGGCGTCGTTCGAGTAATGGGCTATCGCCAAATGGTAAGGCAACGGACTCTGACTCCGTCATTTCAAGGTTCGAATCCTTGTAGCCCAGCTGAAAAGACTGACGTAATCTTGCGTCAGTCTTTTTTACATCATGGCGCTTTGCCTGTGTTCGTTATGTAAAAATCTTCAGCGTTTTTTCCTGTCGCGGGCTTTCGCAGCTTTTGCCATGACAGCCTCGATCTCATCGATCTCCTTCGGGATATTTGCCGAGAAGATCTCCACGCCGTCCTCAGTGACGAGGAGCGTATCCTCGATGCGGATGCCGAGGCCGAGCTCGTCGAAATAGAGGCCGGGCTCGAGCGTGAACATCATATCGGGCTCGAGCGGCGCGGAATCGTTGCCCACATCATGGACGAAGAGTCCGATGTAATGTCCCGAACCGTGCATGTAATATTTGTCGATCTCGGATTCTTCCTTGATAAAGCCGAGCTCGACGAGCTCTTTTGCCATTACCTGTTTTGAAAGCAGCTGCAGCTGATCCTTTGGATAGCCGGGCTTTGCGGCGGCTTCCGCGGCCTTCAGTCCGTCGAGGACCACGGTATAGAGCTGCTTCTGCTGATCGGTGAATTTTCCGTTTACCGGATAGGTGCGGGAAACGTCGCACGCATAGTGTCCCCATTCGGCGCCGAGATCGAAGAGCATCATCTCGCCGTCCTTCGTCTGAGTATTATTGTGCCAGTAATGCATGATATTGGCGTTCGGACCGGTGGCGGCGATGGTGCCGAAGGCATGTGCGGCGTGGCGCATCTGCAGCGCGAAGTCAAAATAAGCCTCGATCTGATACTCGTACATTCCAGGCTGCATGTTTTCGAGAATGCTGTTTACACCCTCAGTTGTGATCTCTGCCGCGACACGGTGCAGCGCGATCTCTTCTTTTGTCTTTACCTGACGCAGGAGCTTCAGATCGCTGTGCTTTTCTTTGAATACGAGCTTCGGGCTGCGCTTTTTTATTCTTTCGACGACGGAATCGAGCTCCTCGAGATAACGCACGTCCTCGATACCGGTCATCCCGGATACGCTTTCCTTCGTATATGATACGCCGAGCCATCTCGCCTGCTTCGGTGTCGTGGGATTCACGAAAAGGATGAATTCAGCCTTGCGCGGGCGCTTGATCGCGAGCAGCACGGCCTTCGCGACTTCAAAGCCGGTCAGATAATAAAAGTCAGCCTCGGGGCAGAAGGGATAATTCTGGTCGCCGTTCTGCTGTTTTTCCTCGCCGGCATAGTAGAATTCGGCGGTGTTCGTTTCCATGATGCCGATAAGGGCTTCGCGTCTGTTCTGATGAAATTCCTTGCTTACCATATTTTCCTCCTGAAGCTGCGGTCTTGATGTATGTTATTATACTATTTTTATAAGAAGAGGGAGAGAGAATTTTCAGTCCGCCGATCAAAACTGATAGACAAAAGGAAGTTGTATTTCAATATTACATAGCAATTTACCTGATTCTGTACTTTTTATCAAAGTTAGTACATTGACATAATATTATATGATTGTTAATATATAATTTATACATCGTAAAGTATTATCAACCAAATATTAGTGGCATCAGATTAGTAATTAATCCACTTTCTAATATGGGCGTAAAAAAGTACGGTTGCCTTCAAAGGGAACGTCAGCGCATCAACAAGTAGCAATGGATGCAACGTAGTTTTCTGATCTGCAACACAGATTGAAGCTTTTAACATGGATTTATTATAAGGAGGAAAAGATGAGCTTTTTAAAGAACAAAAAAGTATTGATCACGGCGGCAGTAGCGCTGGCCGTACTCGTATCGACCTTTGTTTTCGGCAGCAATAAGAATACTCTCGATGATAAGGACATTCAAAAAGCGACAAAGGCCGCGCTGGAGGTCATTCCGCTGTTCGGAGGGGAATATTCAAAGACCGCAGCGGATCCGGATA